>NZ_LZKY01000409.1:0-42710 GCF_001673055.1 Mycobacterium sp. 1245801.1 | reverse complement strand
GCGCGGTGCTGATCCGAAATTCGCGCCTGGGCAAGGAGATGGTGGCGGCGATGCGCGGCCGTCCGGTGGTGATCTGCCGGGGACACGGAATCACCAGCGCCGCCGCCACGGTGGCGCAGGCGGTGCTGCAGGCCATCAGCCTCGACGCGCTGGCCCGGATGTCGTTGCGGGTGCGCGCGGCGATGTCGCTCGCCCGGTCCGGGCTGTCGTCCAGCCGGGTCGCGTCGAGTCCCAGGCTGGACAGGCCACGCAGGTCGGTGTTGAGCGTGCCGCCGGGTGCCACCCCGTTGACCCGGACCTGCGGGGCCAGTTCGTGGGCCAGCGCCGAAACCAGGCCGCGCACAGCGAATTTCGACGACACGTAGAGCACGCCGCCGCGCCCGGGGTAGAACGACGACGCGGACTCGGTCAGCACGATCGAGGATCCCGGCGCGGCCCGCAGGGCCGGGATCGCCGCCTTGACCGATTGCAGATGGCTGAGCACATTGGTGCGAAACATCTCGTCGAACGCCTCAGCAAGCGCGTCGGCCTCGATGTCGCCCACACCCCGGTAGAAGTCGAACACCCCGACGCAATTGACCAGGGTGTCCAGCCCGCCGAAGGTATCCACCGCGGCGGCGACGGCCCGGTCGTTGGCCTCCCGGGTGGTGGCGTCGCCCTCGATCACCGGCACCTGCGGCAACTGCTGGCGCAGCGCGTCGCACTTGTGTGGATCACGTTCCAGCACGGCAACATTCGCACCCTCGGCGCCGAAGGCCGCCACCACGGCCCGTCCGATGCCCGAACCTGCGCCCACGACCAGGGCACGTTTGCCTTCCAGCCAGCCGGTCACGGCTGGGGTTCGCCGTCGTCGGGCAGCAGTGGCGCCTGGGAATTGCCGACCATGGCAGCCAGGGTACGGGGGTTCTGCCAGGTCAGTGCCTCGATTTCGAGCGCGTCCAGGGTGATCCACTGGCCGGATCTGGGTGCGCTGATCAACAGCCGTGACCCGTTACGGGTGTCGACCCGGCGCACCACGACCTCGGTGAATTCGTTTGCGACGCTGATCGCTTCGCCGACCGCGCCGTCGAGCAGCCGCTGCAGCTCGTCGTTCATAAGAACACCGCCAGGTTCTGCATCCGTAGCACCGACTCGTCGGCGATGATCTTGCGCCGGGCCAGCTTCAGTGTCTTTTTGGATTCATCACTCCAGCGCAACACGTCCTCGCGCCCGCAGGACAGCAGGGCGCCGTCGTTGACGTCGCCCCGGCTGCGGAACAGCAGCTCGGCCGATTCGACGACCAGGTGCGCTGTGTCTGCTGGGTCGTCGGGCTCAAAGGTGCGCACGTTGGTGATGAAATGGCGCAGCCGCGACGGTGGGTCCTCGGCCCACGCGTGCTCGGTGCCCATGCGCGCGACCCGCTGGCTCAGCGAGTATTTGTCCTCGTCGAAATGGTCCATGCCGGGTGAGGTGTCGAACCCGGCGCCGCGCGCGGTCGTGACGCGCACCGGCATGACGTAGCGGACGTCGTCGGTCAGGGTGTCCAGCCACGCCTCATACCGCTGGGCGTCGAGCAGGTATGCCTCGTCCACCAGGAACTGATGCGCCTGGAGATGACGAATGTCGTTGAATGGCAATGGCTTTCTCATGCCGGGACCCGCTGCAGATAGTCGGCCCACATATTCAGCAACGCTCGCTGATTGTGTTCGTTGTAGCCGACCTGCGCGCGGCCGGGCCCGTGGAATGCGTTGGGCGACAACGCCTCGATGACCGGGCGGTCGTCGGCGAGCAGACCCATCCTGCTGTTCAGCAGCAGCCGTCGCGCCATCGAGCCGCCCGCGGTGGTGGTCAGCGACACCCAGTTCTCCACGTCGTCTTGTTCGAACATGCCGGTCGATCCGAAACACATCAGATACGCCTTGTACGAGTCTTGTTTGTACTGCGGCGCAGCGGCGGAGTCCACTGCGAACCACGAGCACACCTCGGTCTCGTTCGCGCTGATCGGCTGCCACAGCCGGATGGAGATGAACGGCAGCACCTGGTCTTCCCGGTCGTGCACCTTGGGCCAGTTGTGCACGAAGCTGAGGTTGGGAAAGCAGGTGGCGGCCGAGATCATGAAGCCGTCCTCGCCGACCACCCGTTGCTGTTGCGGTGTCCAGACGCCCTTGATCCGGCCGATCATGTCGTCGGGATAGCCGACGTAGCGCATCCGTTCCTCGAAGCCGCCCGGTGGAAGTTTGTAGGTGGTGCCACCGCCGCGGTGGGCCCAATAGGTGGCGCCGTCCTTTCGCTTCTGCGCTTTAGGCTCCCGGAACAACCCGATGTCGACGATGGACGCGTGGGTGTGCGGGGTGTGGTACATGTCGCCCGCGAAGTTCTCCGCGCCGATCTTCCAGTTGGCCTTGATCCGCCAGCGTTGCGGCCCGCGCACCTCGACGCCCCCGGCGCTTTGCCTGGTGTAGTAGTCCAGATAGAACCTGAAGTCGCCGAGGAACTCTTCGAGCGGTTCGGCGCCTCGGTCCATGTTGATGAACAGCAAGCCGTTGTAACTGGCGAATTTCGGTGCGGGCAACAGGGTTTGGCCCTTGGCGAAGCCCTCGTCGCCGCCGTAGGCCTCCCGGTGAAACGGCAACCCGGTGAGCCGGCCGTCGTTGCGGTAGGTCCAGCCGTGGTAGGGGCAGCGGAAGTTGGAGGCGTTTCCCATCTCCGCGCGACAGACCTGCATCCCGCGATGCAGGCACATATTGAACAGGGCCCGCACCGTGCCGTCGGAACCTCGGGTGATGATGAACGAGTCGTCGAGCACGCGGCGCACCATGTAGTCGCCGTCCTGCGGGATCTCCGACTCGTGCCCCACGAACGTCCACGCCCGGGCGAACAGCCGCTGCTTCTCCAGCGCGAACAGCTCGGAGTCGTTGTAGATGTGCGCGGGGATCATCCCCCGGCGCACGTTCTCGAACACCTCGACCAAGTCGGGGCACGGGTCTGCCATTACCGGTTCTTTCTGTTCTACAGAAATGTTCTCCGCTTAGTAGAGTCCCGCAGCCGAGGGCGCAGGTCAATCACCAGGCAGCCACACCATCAGGTTTCTACAAGAATGCTTAGTGCCAACTCACAGGCTGCACGCAACTACGCGGCCGAAGCCCGCGGCTACGGTGGTTCACGACAGCCACTCCGCGCCCGTGAGCGCGGCGTAAACAACGGGTAATCATTCGGTTTTGCGGTGATTAACCGTGGTTTTCTACTGATCTGAGGAAGGAACTGGTGCCATGGTTGGTCGGCCACGAGGGGGTCGATTGCAGCAGGTCGGATCGAGGGTCCTGGCCGCTATCGGGCGCCAGGAGTGGATCGACCGACCGAGCTATCGGTTCGAACATCTGCTCAGCTTCGCCTACAACGGGCTCGGCGGCGCCCGCAACACCGTCACCAACGCACTCAACGGCGTCTGGCTGGGGCACCCGGTGCACCCGTCGCTGGCGTCGCTGACCAGCGGCGCCCTGGGGACGACGGTGGCGCTCGACGCGCTCAGCATCCTGCCCGGCCAGCCGGCATCCGAGGTCGTCGACGCCTCCCGATTCGCCTCGCGCGCGCTGGGGGTGGGCATCCTGGCCAGCCTGGGCTCGGCCCTCACCGGTGTCACCGACTGGCAGCACACCCACGAGGAGGACCGCCGCGTCGGCGCCGTGCACGGCCTGGTGAACGTGGCCGCCACCGCGCTGTACCTGCAGTCCTGGTGGGACCGGCACAAGGGCCGCCACGGTCGCGGCATCGCGCTCACCGCCCTGGGCTACGCCATCACCGTCGCCGGCAGCTACCTGGGCGGCGCGCTGGTCTTCGAATCCGGGATCGGCATCGACCAGTCCGGTCCGCGGCTGCGCACCTCCACGTGGACGCCGGTGCTGCCCGCGAGTTCGTTGAACGGCAAGCCGGTGCGCGTCGAGGTCGACGGAGTGGGCCTGGTGGTCTGCCAGACCAAGCCCGGTGAGGTCGCGGCGTACGGCGAATTCTGTCCGCACCTGGCCGCGCCGATGGCCGACGGTTGGCTGGACCGCGGCCGGCTGGTTTGCCCTTGGCACGGTTCATGGTTCGCGGCCGAGTCCGGCGAGGTGGTGCGCGGTCCGGCCGCGGCGCCGCTGCCGTGTTACGAGGCCCGGTTGGTCGACGGAGTGGTCGAAGTCCGCGGCGAGCGGCAGCCCGCTCCCGGCGGCGCGGTAGGGATCGCAAAAGGAGGAGTCAAGTGAACGCCTACGACGTCTTGAAGGAACACCACATCGTGATCAAGGGCCTCGGCCGCAAGATCAGCGACGCACCGGTGAATTCCGAAGAGCGCCATGCCCTTTTCGATGACCTGCTGATCGAACTCGACATCCACTTCCGCATCGAGGACGACCTGTACTACCCGGCGCTCAAGGATGCCAGCAAGCTGATCGCAGTCGCCCATGCCGAGCACCGCCAGGTGGTAGACCAGCTTTCGGTGCTGCTCAAGACGCCGCAGAGCGCACCCGGCTATGAGGACGAGTGGAACTCGTTCAAGACCGTGCTGGAGGCGCACGCCGACGAAGAGGAACGCGACATGATCCCGGCTCCGCCGGAGGTGCAGATCACCGACGCGCAGATCGAGGAGCTGGGCAACAAGATGGCCGCCAAGATCGAGCAATATCGCGGCTCGGCCCTGCACCGCCTGCGGACCAAGGGCCGCGCGGCGTTGGTGCGCGCCCTCTAAACGTCTGGTCGGCGACATCGCCCGCTTGCGGGATTCGGTGGGCCACCGAGAGTAGCCTCACGGCACATGGACGCCGAGCGGGTCGCTTGCCAGGCTGACATCACGGCGGAGATCGCCCGCATCGCAGCGCAATACCGGGGCACCGCCTCGGCTGGGCCGCACCACGGGCAGCCGCGGCTCGACTACCCGCCGTACCGCGGCACCATGCTGCGCCATCCCAAGCAGCCCCTGGTGGTCGTCGATCCCGAGGGCGTCGAGCGCTGGGCACCGTGCTTCGGCGATCAGGACGTCGACCCTCGCGACGCCGACCTGACGGCCGGCCAGGCGGGCCAGCCGATAGGGGAGCGCGTCGTCGTCACCGGACGCGTCCTGGACTCCGCCGGCCGGCCGGTCGCGGGCCAGCTGGTCGAGATCTGGCAGGCCAACGCCGCCGGGCGCTACCGCCATCAGCGCGACCAGCACCCGGCGCCCCTGGACCCGAACTTCACCGGCGCGGGCCGCTGCCTGACCGGGCCGGACGGCAGCTACCGGTTCCTGACCATCAAGCCCGGCCCGTACCCGTGGCGCAACCACCACAACGCGTGGCGCCCGGCGCACATCCATTTCTCCGTTTTCGGAACGGCTTTCACCCAGCGACTGGTCACCCAGATGTATTTTCCGGGCGACCCGATGTTCGAGCTGGACCCGATCTTCCAGTCGATCCTCGATCCCGCCGCACGCCGACGACTGATCGCCCGCTACGACCACGACGTCACCGAGCCGGAATACGCCACCGGGTACCGGTGGGACATCGTGCTGGCGGGCGCTGCTCGGACCCCGGCGCAGGGCGAGCATGACTGAATTCCCCTGCACGCCAGGGCAAACCGTCGGCCCCTTCCTCGATCTGGGACTGCCGTATCCCGGTGACAACCTGATGGTCGACGCCGGCCACCCGGGGGCCATCCGGCTGCACGGCACCGTGTACGACGGGGCCGGCGTCGCCGTCCCGGACGCCCTGGTGGAGCTGTGGCAACCCGACTCCGCGGGAAACGTTGTGCGGCAGCCCGGTTCGCTGCGCCGCGAGCACGCCCTGTTCACCGGATGGGGCCGCTGCGCGACCGACCCCGACGGAACCTACTCCTTCACCACGCTGACCCCCGGCCCGGCGGCCAGCGGGGCGCCGCCGTTCTTCGCGCTCACCGTGTTCGCGCGGGGACTGCTCAACCGGCTGTTCACCCGCGCCTACCTGCCCGGCGCCGACCCGCACACCGATCCGCTGCTGGCGGCGGTCGCCGCCGAACGCCGCCCCACATTGTTCTGCGTCGCCGAAAACGACGGCGCCGCTTACCGATTCGACATCCATCTGCAGGGCCCGGCCGAGACCGTGTTCCTGGCGTACTCCGAAGGCGCGCGATGAGCAACCTGTTGTGGCCCGGTGACCATCGCGCCGGTGAGCACCTGACCGACGCGGCCCTGCTGGGATCGATGGTCGCGACGGAATCCGCGTGGCTGAGCGCCCTGGTGGCCGCCGGCCTGGCTCCGGCCGGCTGCGCGGCGGCGGACCTGTCGGATCTGGTGACACCCCACGATTGCGAGGCCCTGGCGGTCGGCGCCGAGGACGGTGGCAACCCGGCCATTCCGCTGGTGAAGCTGCTACGACAGCGGGCCGAACCGGCCGTCGCGCCCTGGATTCACCGCGGACTCACCAGCCAGGACGTCCTGGACACCGGGCTGATGCTGGCCGTGCGCGCCGCCGTCGACGACCTGACAACCCAACTGGCCCAGCATATTTCCACGCTGTCCGAACTCGTCACCCGGCACCGGGCCACCCCCATGGTGGCCCGCACGCTCACCCAGCACGCCGCGCCCACCACCTTCGGCGCCAAGGCCACCGCCTGGCTCAACGCGACCGTCGACGCGTTCGAGCGGGTGGCCGCGCTCACCACACCGATCCAGATCGGCGGCGCCGCGGGCACATTGGCGGCGACGACGGAGCTGGCGACGTTGCTCACCGGTACCACCGACCCGGCCGGGGTCGCGCTGCAACTGGTGCACGCCACGGCGACCGCACTGGGCCTGGCCGAGCGGCCCGTGTGGCACACCGCCCGCGCGCCCGTCACCGCGGCCGCGGACGCCTTCGTCGGCTGCACCGACTGCTGGGGCCGCATCGCCTCCGACGTCGTCACGCTGGCCCGCCCGGAGATCGCCGAACTCGGCGAGCCGGCGGTGGCCGGCCGCGGCGGCTCGTCGTCGATGCCGCACAAGCGAAATCCGGTGCTCTCCATTCTGATCCGCCGTGCCGCGATCGCCGCACCCCCGTTGGCCGCGACGCTGCACACCGCGGCGGCGCTGACCGGCGACGAACGTCCCGACGGGGCATGGCACGCCGAATGGGACACCCTGCGCACCCTGGCCCGGCGCACCCTGGTCGCGGCATCCCACAGCGGCGAACTGCTCGCGGGGCTGACCGTACACACGCAGCGGATGGCCGAAAACCTGGCCGCGACGGACGTTTTGGGGGAGCAGCGGGCGATCGCCGACCTGGTGGGCAAGCAGGCGTCCGCCACCTACGTCGGCGCCGCCGACCAGCTGATCGACGCGGGCCTGAGCCGTGCGGCAACGGCGCTCGCTCAGCGCTGGTAGATGCTGGCCAGCCAGATGTGCAGCAGGGTGTCGATCACCCGGTCTTCGGGGACGGCCCCATCCTCGGCGGTGAACGCCGCGGCCATCATCCGCTCGCTCAACATGTTGAGCGCCACGGACAATTCCGCGGCCGGGATGGTGTCGGGGGCGGCGCCGCGGCCGCGCTCGGCTTTGATCGCGATGGTGGTGTAGGCGATCCAGCTGCTCATGAGCGCCGACCACAGCTGCCGCACCTCCGGGTTGGTCGCCGTGGCCGCCGCACCGGCGACGGCGACCGCCCGGTGCGACCCGGACACCTCGAAGAACGATTCAATGCGCGCCCGCCAGATCGCTTCGGGGTCACCGGATGACACCACGTCGAGGGCGCCCAGCGCCGCCTGCGCCTTGCCGTTCATCTCGTCGAGCAGCGAGAGCAGCACCGCGTTTTTGGACCGGAAATAGAAGTAGAAGGTGGGCCGCGAGATCCCGGCGCCTTTTGCTAGGTCGTCGACGGAAAAGTCGGCCAGCGGCCGTTCTTGCAACAGCCGCTCGGCGGTGGCGAGTATCGCCTGCTCGCGGTCGTCACGACAGTGGTTTGACGCGCGGCGGCCCCGCGAGGCCTGCGGATACCGTGTTTGTGTCGGGAGGTCGGACACGTCCGCAACTGTTGGGCACGCCGATATACGTCACCAAAACTGTCGATGAAAACCAGCAATAATGTCGATTAAGAACCGCGCTTTGCTGGCGACTTCTCAGTCGGCCACCGCGATCTCGATGGACAAGCACTCGCTGAGCGCGTGCGCGGCCGCCCAGTCGCCGCCGCACACCGCGCGCTCGAGCTCGTCGACCAACGGGCTGTCGGCACCGAGGTCGGCCAGCCACGCCGCCACCGTCGCCGTGATCTGGTGCGCGGGCACCCGAGCGATGTGTCCCTTGTGGAGGCGGTCGGTCAGCTGGTAGATCGTGGCCGTCGGCCTGCGCTGCGACCAATGAACCATCCATTTCGGTGAATTCATCGTGCCCTCCCCGCTAGCCTCAACGACTCATCCGACCCCGGCGGCGCGTTCAGCTCTAGGGCGCAATAGTACGTCTGTACCAATGCGTTGGCCGGTATTTTCGCCGCGCGAAATCGCGTTTTTTTGAGGTTTTTGGTCATCGGATCGCCTACCTGGCCCTACGGAAATAACGGTTGGGTCAATGCCGCGCCATCGTGGCGCGGCCCCGGTCCATGATGCGTTCCAAAACGTTGTGGGACAGGTCGCCGTCGTTGGCCACCCGTACGAGGCCCCGCCGTCGCAGGAACACGTCGAGCCGTCGGTCCGGTGACCAATCGGCGTAGATCGATCCGAGGTAATGCGACTGCAGGAAGTCCGACGCCAGCGCGTCGAGGTCGGACTCCGTCAACAACGGTGGGGTAACACCCATAGCCGGCAATCTCCTTTGTTCTCCCCGCAACTGCCGCAGCCAAGTTACGTCAGGGGGCGTCACTAAACCGTCACGCACAGATTGCGGAACGGGCCCAAAGTCGCCGGGAGTGCAAAGGCGAAGGTCGAAGCGGTGCAGCGGATGTCAGGCGGTGCCCGGGGATTCCGGTTTGTGGGCGACGATGGCGACGGCGGCCAGCCGCTTGCGGTGCCTGTGGAACGTGCGGCGCATGGTCAGGACCCGCTTGCGGGCGTCGCGATGCGCCAGCACGTTCCTGGCGAATCGCAGCGCGCCGGGAAGCCCTTCGTCGGACACCAGCCGGCGCGGCTGCAGCAGCGCCATCGGCGCCGTCGCGACCTGGTCGACCACCAGTCCGTGCTCGGCGAGCAGGTTCGACCATTCCGTGACCGTCAACGGCCGGGCGTTCACCTTGATCGCCCGGGCGAGTGCCTGCCGGATCTCGGTGCTGATCTCCTCGGGCACGTCGTCGGGAGTGAGGGCGAGCTCGTGGATCGCGTAGCGTCCGCCAGGCCGCAATACCCGCGCCGCCTCCGCGACGATGGCCCGCTTGGCCGCGTCGCCCTGCATGCTCAGCATCGCTTCTGAGATGACGACATCGCCGCTGGCGTCGGGCAATCCGGTGTCGGCCGCAAACCTGCTCGTTGTCCTGGCATCAGATCTCCTGCCCCGCAGAGCTTTCCAGCGGCTTGATCCTCGGATGCAGGTCGGGCTTGCGCAGCCCGCGCACGTCAAGTTCGTTGGCCGCCATGGGTTCTCCGACTTCGGCTCTAGTTTTTACAAGTGGCGTTGTGTAAACTCTAGCGCATGACCTACGTGATCGGGAAGCCATGCATCGATGTGATGGACCGCGCCTGCGTCGACGAATGCCCGGTGGATTGCATTTACGAAGGCGGCCGGGCGCTCTACATTCATCCCGACGAATGCGTCGATTGCGGCGCGTGCGAACCGGTATGTCCGGTGGAGGCGATTTACTACGAAGATGACCTGCCCGAGGAGCTCAAACCGCACCTGGCAGACAATGAGGCGTTCTTCGCGGAGACGCTGCCGGGTCGCGATGCCCCCTTGGGGTCCCCGGGCGGGGCGGGCAAGCTCGGTCCGCTCGGTGTCGATACACCGCTGGTGGCGGGCCAGCCCAGTGTCACCGAGGCGTAACGGGCAAGCAGCGGGAGGGGCGCGTTGAAGGTGGACAAGTCGCAGGACTCGTCGGGCGGGGAATCGGCCGGCCGGCGGCGGGCCGTGATGCGGCTGTTGCGGGCGTCGCCGGATCCGATGAGCATCGCCGGGATCGCCGACGTGCTGGGCGTGCACCCCAACACCGTTCGCTTCCATCTCGACAGCCTGGTCGCCGACGGCCAGGTGGAACTCGTCGAATTGGGCCGCAAGGGACCGGGCAGGCCGCCGCTGATGTTCCGGGCGGTTCGGCAGATGGATCGCGGCGGTACGCGGCACTATCGGCTGCTGGCAGAGATTTTGGCGACGGCGTTTGCCACCGAGCGCGATCCCGGGCCCAAGGCCCTAGCCGCGGGCCGGGCGTGGGGGCAGAAGATGGACGCCGAGCTGCACCCGTTGCCCGACGACGCCGACGGCGCCGAAGAGGCGATCGCCCATCTGATCGACGTGCTCGACGAACTCGGCTTCGCCCCCGAGCGCCGGGTGAGCGACGGGCAGCAGCAGGTCGGGTTGCGGCACTGCCCGTTTCTGGAATTGGCCGAAAACCGCTCCAGCGTGGTGTGCCCGGTGCATCTGGGCCTCATGCAGGGAGCCATGGAGACCTGGGGGGCGCCCGTCTCGGTGGACCGGCTCGACCCATTCGTCGAGCCGGACCTGTGTGTGGCTCACCTGACGCGGCAAGGGGCGGCCAAATGACCACCGGCACAGCGTTTGCCGTCGCGCTGACCTTCGTCTGGCTCGGCATGGTGCTGGCCATCTCGTTCCTGGAAGCCCCGCTGAAATTCCGGGCGCCCAATGTGACGCTGCAGATCGGACTGAGCATCGGGCGGTTGGTCTTTCGGGCGCTGAACACCGTTGAGGTGGCCTTCGCCCTGGTCATCGGGGCCATCGTGGTGGCCGGTCCCACCCGGGCGGGCGTCACGGTGGCCGTCGCCGTCGCGGTCGCCGCCCTGGCGATCCAGCTGGTCGCGGTGCGTCCGGCGCTGACCCGTCGTGCGGACAGGGTGCTCGCCGGATCGGACGGACCGCGCTCGCGCGCCCACTACTTCTACGTCGCGCTGGAGGCGGTCAAGGTGGTCGCCCTCGTGGTGGCGGGGATACTGCTACTGAGCGGCTAACTGCCCACCGACGAGGCTCCAGGCGGCCTTGCAAAGTTCGAAGGACCGACATGGATTCCATCTCGCTGACCGACCTCTCGGCCGAAAAGATCGCCGAGGCCAAGCAATCGCACAGCGGACGCGCCGCCCACACCATCCACGGCGGTCACAGCCACGAGCTTCGCCAGACCGTGCTGGCCCTGCTGGCCGGCCACGACCTGTCCGAACACGACAGCCCCGGCGAGGCGACCCTGCAGGTGCTGCAGGGCCACGTGCGGCTGACCACCAGCGGCGACGCCTGGGACGGCAAGGCCGGCGAATACGTCGCGATTCCGGCCGAACGGCACGCCCTGCACGCGGCCGAGGATTCGGTGGTCCTGCTGACCGTGCTGAAGACCATTCCGTCGGCGCACTAGCCCCGATGTTGTCGACGCCCTGGTCAACGAGCTTCGGACTGCGGGTCCCCATCGTCAACGCCCCGATGGGCGGCGTCGCGGGCGGCCGCCTGGCCGCGGCGGTGACGGCGGCCGGCGGCCTCGGCATGGTCGGCATGGGCAGCGTCGCGACCCGAGAGCTACTGGCCGAGCAGCTCCAGCACGTCCAGGGCAGGTTCGGCATCGGCATGGTCGACTGGGTGATGCGCAACGAGGCCGGGCTGCTCGAGGACGCGCTGGCCGCCCGGCCCGCGCTGCTGTCGATCAGCTTCGGCACCGAATGGTCGTGGGTCGCCAAGGCGCATGACGCCGGAATCCCCACGGTCACACAGGTTTACGACAGCGACGGGGCGCGCCGGGCCGTCGACGCCGGCGTCGACATCCTGGTCGCGCGCGGGTCCGAGGGCGGCGGACATGGCGAGGACAAGCTGGGCCTGCTGCCGCTGCTGGACGCGGTGCTGGACGCCGTCTCGGTGCCGGTGCTGGCCGGCGGCGGTGTCGCCTCGGCGCGCAGCCTGGCCGCGGTGCTGGCCGCCGGCGCCAGCGGGGCGTGGGTGGGTACCCGGTTGTCGGCGTGTCCGGAGGCGTTGACCGGCGACACGGGCCGTCGGGCGCTGGTCACGGCAACCGAGACCGACACCGCCGTCACGCGGGTCTTCGACGTCGCCAAGGGGCTGCCCTGGCCCGCGCGCTTCCCGTCGCGGGTGTTGGCCAACGACTTCGTCGAGCACTGGACTGGCCACGAGGAGGCGCTGGACGCGGGCGCTTGCGATGAGCTGGCCGCCGCGATCGCCGCCGGCGATTGCCGGATCGCGCCGGTGGATGCCGGTCAGGGCGTGGGGATGATCCGCGATGACGCGTCGGTGGCCGACGTTCTCGACGAGATGTGTACCGGCGCCGAGGAATTGCTGTCCCGCTGGGGGCCTACCGGCGGGCGGGCCTGAGCACGACGCAACAGCGGTCCGGGCCGGGACAGAGCCGGGCGTCGGGGCCGTGCGGTGCGAGCGCGTCGGCCACGCCGGTGAGCAGCGCGTGGTTCATGTTGCAGGCCAGCTCCGTCTGCTCCTGGGCCAGCGCGTGGAAGGGGCAATTGGCGAGCTCGACCTCGTCGTCGGAAAACCGCGGCTCGTAGCCGTACCGGCCGAGCAGGCTGACCGCGCGCCGCAGCGCGGTCGCGGCGTCGGCGGGCGGTCGCTTGCCGGCGCCGATCGAGTGGCCGTACTCGCGGGCGACGCGGTTGAGCACCTCGGTGACCGGCTCCCCGGTACCGGCCGAGCGGGCGATGGCCGTCGCCATCAGGCGCCCGGCCAGCTCGTATTCGCGCTGCGGAAGGCTGACGGCGATGTCGCGGCGCGCCCGCCGATACAGCTTGGAGGTCCGTCCGGCGCCGGGCCCGGAGCGGCCGGTCAGGCGCGCGAACTCGGTTTCCAGCAGACCCTCGGCGGTGAGCCGGTCCAGGTGAAACTTGGCCTGATGGTGGGGGATTCCCACCGCATCGGCCGCCTGGTCGCGGCTCACGAGCCCTGGTTGGGCGCACACGAACTGATAGAGCCGGCGGCGCACCGGGTCGGCGAGCGCGCCGATACCAGCGGCGTCGCGCTCCAGGGCGTCCGCGTCGTCCATCGACTACCCTTTTCTAACAGACAAAATGCTTGACGCTACAGTCTACCCACTCTAACGTTCAAACTATTATCCGTTAGAAATGGAGGTCGCCATGAGCACCAGCCACGTCAGAACCACCAACGCCCTGGCCGATCAGCTGCGGGATCCGGCCTACTCGGCATACTTCGCGCTGCGCGCCGTATTCACGGTCGCGCCCATCGTTTTCGGCCTGGACAAGTTCTTCAACCTGCTGACGCACCCGCATCGCTGGAGCATGTACCTGGCCGGATGGATCGACGATCTGGTGCCCGGCACCGCCGATCAGTGCATGTACCTGGTGGGGGTCATCGAGATCGTGGCCGGGCTGCTGGTCGCGGTGGCCCCGCGGCTCGGCGCCTGGGTGGTCGCGGCGTGGCTGGCCGGCATCATCATCGACCTGGTCAGCGGGCCCGGCTTCTACGACGTCGCGCTGCGCGACTTCGGTCTGCTCGTCGGCGCAATCGCGCTGGCCCGGCTGGCGCAGGGCGTGCACACGGGCGCCATCGGGGGTGCCGTCACCACCCGATGACGGTCACACCGCCCGCAGGTAGCGCCTGGCGATGAGGCGCTGACCGACCTTCACCACCGGCCCGCCGGCCTTGCTCCACCAGGTCGCGGGCCGGGAGAAGGCCGACACCTCCGCGTACACCGCCGAGGTGGCCGGGTCGCGCCGCACCACGAAGCGTTCCTCGCCGGACTCCGGATGGCCCGGCAGGGTGCCGTAGCCGAAGCCGCGGATGTCGGGTTCGTCGACGACGTAGACGACGCGGCAGGGTGCCGGCACAAAGCCGAGCTTCACCACCACCACCGCGTCGACGACGGCGATCTCGGAGCTGGCCTGCACGCGCAACCCGGACCCGCGCTGCATGCCCCAGCGCATGACGGCGGCCGCGGCCTGCTCGAAACGCTGCTGGCCCGTGCCGATTTGGCGCTCGGCGTGTTGATGGTCGTAGCCGGCGGGCAGATCGCCGCTCGCGGTCGCCCCCACTTCGGGGTAGGTCAGGGGTAGTTCCTCGAGCGCGCGCAGGTCCACGTGCTCAGCTTGCCACGCCGGGATGCGCGGTGGCATTCGGCGCGTACGGTCTAAAGGTGTGACCGCAGAAAACACGAAAACTGTTGCAGGGGCGTCCGGAACATTCACCTTCGGCGGTGACCTGACCGTCAACCGACTCGGCTTCGGCGCCATGCGCCTGACGGCCAAGGGCGTGTGGGGCCCGCCCGACGACCGCGACGAGTGCGTCCGGGTGCTGCGGCGGGCCGTCGAACTCGGGGTGAACTTCATCGACACCGCCGACTCCTACGGCCCGTACTACTCCGAGGAGATCATCCGCGAGGCGCTACACCCCTACGACGGCCTGGTGATCGCGACCAAGGCGGGGCTGCTGCGCACGGGCCCCGACGTCTGGATTCCGTTGGGCAACCCGAGTTACCTGCGCCAGGAATGCGAGATGAGCCTGCGCCGGCTGGGCGTCGACACCATCGACCTGTTCCAGCTGCACCGCATCGATGCGAACTTCCCGCTGGAAGACCAGGTGGGCGAGCTGCTCACCCTGAAGAACGAAGGCAAGATCCGCCACATCGGCCTGTCCGAGATCGACGTCGACCAGCTGAAGACCGCCCTGCGCATCACCGAGATCGTGTCGGTGCAGAACATGTACAACCTGACGGCCCGCAGCGCCGAGCCGCTGCTCGACGAGGCGACCAAACAGGGCATCGGGTTCATCCCGTGGTTCCCGCTGGCGGCCGGGCCGCTGGCGGCCGCCGACGGCCCGCTACAGCGCATCGCCGCCGACCACGACGCCTCGCCGTCACAGTTGGCGCTGGCTTGGCTGCTGAAACGCTCGTCGGTGATGGTGCCGATCCCGGGGACGTCCAAGGTCGCGCACCTCGAGGAGAACGTCGCCGCCGCCGAGATCGAGCTGTCCGACGACGAATTCGAGACGTTGTCGGCGGCCGGCGCCCAGCAGCCGGCCTAACCACCGCGCGAAAGCCCGCCGGCCGGGCAATACGGTGTGGTGGTGGCCGAACACCAGCGACACCCCGGCGGCGGGTTCAATCCGCCGGAACCGACGACCAAGGGCGGGCCCGACTACGGCAGGTTCATCGACGCCGTGCGCTCGTTGCAGGATCACGCCCGGGCCGCCGACGCGCCCGATGAGGTGATCACCGAGGCGGCCGACCTGCTGGAGAAGGTGTCGGCGCTGCTGGCCCCGTACGACGCCGACGAATGGGCGTCCCCGTCGGGCCGGCGGATGGACCTGCCGATGCGCGGCAACATCCTGACCATCCCGATGTCGGCGCACAGAGGCGACGACGGCCGCGTCCACGGCCAGGCCCGCTTCGCCCGGTTCCACCTGGGCCGCAATGGCGCCGTGCACGGCGGCGCGCTGGGCATGCTGTTCGACTCGGTCCTTGGGTTGTCGGCCTCGGTGCTCACCGGCAACCCGCGCCAGCGCACCGCTTACCTCAAGATCGACTACCGCCACATCGTCCCGATCGAAAAGGAACTGCAGTTCGACGCGGGCGTCGATCGGGTGGACGGGCGCAAGATCTTCGTGTCGGGCCGGCTGACCGACGGCGATCGATTGCTGACCGAAGCCGAAGCGCTGTTCGTGCGGCTCAAACCTGGCCAGCCCTGAGCGGGGTCGGCCCCGATAGCATTGCAGCGATCGACGCCTCACACGACCAACCTTGGAGAACCAGCCTCATGAGCGCCCCCGCCAACCACGTCCCGCTTGCCCCTATCCGGGTGCCCGCCGGGACCACCGCGGCCGCCGCGGTCGGCGAAGCCGGGTTGCCGAGGCGGGGCACGCCCGATGCCGTCGTGGTGGTGCGCGACGACTCGGGAAAGCTGCGCGACCTGAGCTGGACGCCCGACGTCGACGCCGAGGTGGTCCCGGTGGCCGCCAACACCGACGAGGGCCGCAGCGTCATCCGGCATTCGGCGGCACACGTACTGGCCCAAGCCGTCCAGGAGCTGTTCCCGCAAGCCAAGCTGGGGATCGGGCCGCCGATCACCGACGGCTTCTACTACGACTTCGACGTGCCGGAGCCGTTCACACCGGAAGATCTGGCCAAGCTGGAAAAGCGGATGCGCCAGATCGTCAAAGAGGGCCAGCTGTTCGAGCGGCGGGTGTACGAATCCAAGGACCAGGCGCGCACCGAGCTGGCCAACGAGCCGTACAAGCTCGAACTCGTCGACGACAAGTCCGGCGACCCCGAAATAATGGAGGTCGGCCCCCCTGGTTCCAATGACGAACTCACCGCCTATGACAACCTCAATCCCCGTACCCGGCAACGGGTTTGGGGTGACCTGTGCCGCGGTCCGCACATCCCGACGACCAAGCACATCCCGGCGTTCAAGCTGACCCGAAGCTCGGCCGCCTACTGGCGCGGCGACCAGAGCAACGCCAGTCTGCAACGCATCTACGGCACCGCCTGGGAGTCACAGGAGGCGCTGGACGCCTACCTCGAGCTGATCGAAGAGGCCCAGCGCCGCGACCACCGCAGGCTGGGCGTCGAGCTGGACCTGTTCAGCTTCCCCGACGAAATCGGTTCCGGCCTGGCGGTTTTCCACCCCAAGGGCGGCATCATCCGTCGCGAGCTGGAGGAGTACTCGCGGCGCAAGCACATCGAGGCCGGCTACGAGTTCGTCAACACCCCGCACATCACCAAGGAGCAGCTGTACATCACGTCGGGCCACCTCGAGTGGTACGCCGACGGCATGTACCCGCCGATGCACCTCGACGCGGAGTTCAACGCGGACGGCACGGTGCGCAAGCCCGGGCAGGACTACTACCTCAAGCCGATGAACTGCCCGATGCACCACCTGATCTACCGGTCGCGCGGCCGCTCGTACCGCGAGCTTCCGTTGCGGCTCTTCGAATTCGGCAGCGTGTACCGCTACGAGAAGTCGGGCGTGGTGCACGGCCTGACCCGGGTGCGCGGCATGACCCAGGACGACGCCCACATCTACTGCACGCGCGAGCAGATGCGCGACGAGCTGACCTCGCTGCTGCGCTTCGTGCTCGACCTGCTGGCCGACTACGGGCTCAACGACTTCTACCTGGAACTGTCCACCAAGGACCCGGAGAAGTACTCGGGCTCCGACGAGATGTGGGACGAGGCCACCGAAGTCCTGCGCGAGGTCGCCGTGGCGTCCGGGTTGCATTTCGTTCCCGACCCCGGTGGCGCGGCGTTCTACGGCCCGAAGATCTCGGTGCAGGTCAAGGACGCGTTGGGCCGCAGCTGGCAGATGTCGACCATCCAGCTCGACTTCAACATGCCCGACCGATTCGAGCTGGAATACACCGCGTCCGACGGGTCGCGGCAGCGGCCGGTGCTGATCCACCGCGCGCTGTTCGGATCGATCGAGCGATTCTTCGGCATCCTCACCGAGCACTACGCGGGGGCGTTCCCGGCGTGGCTGGCGCCGGTGCAGGTGGTGGGCATACCGGTCGCCGACGACCACGTGGAATACCTGGAAAGCATTGCCGCACAGTTGAAATCGCACGGGGTGCGGATCGAGGTCGACGCCAGCGACGACCGGATGGCCAAGAAGATCGTCAACCACACCAATCAGAAGGTCCCGTTCATGTTGCTGGCCGGCGACCGCGACGTCGAGGCCGGCGCCGTCAGCTTCCGGTTCGGGGACCGCACCCAGATCAACGGCGTGCCCCGCGACAGCGCGGTCGACGCGATCGTGAAGTGGATCGCCGATCGCGAGAATTCCGTGCCCACAGCCGAACTCGTGAAAGTGTCAAGTGGTGAGTGACTGTGAGTGATCGCCAACCCGCCGAGCAGGGCACCGATGACACCATCCTGGACAGGGGTGTCGGCGAGCAAGACCACCTGCAGCGGCTGTGGACGCCGTACCGGATGACCTACCTGGCCGAGGCGCCGCTGAAGCGCGACCCCAACTCGTCGAGCAAGAGCGAGCAGCCGTTCACCGACATTCCGCACCTCGCCGACGAAGACGGTCTGGTGGTCGCCCGCGGCGAACTCGTCTACGCCGTGCTCAACCTGTACCCGTACAACCCCGGCCACCTGATGGTGGTGCCCTATCGGCGGGTCTCCGAACTCGAGGATCTGACCGACCCGGAAAGCGCGGAGCTGATGTCCTTCATTCAGAAGGCGATTCGCGTCATCAAGAACGTGTCCCGGCCGCACGGTTTCAACGTCGGCCTGAACCTGGGGACGTCGGCGGGTGGCTCGCTGGCCGAACACCTGCACGTGCACGTGGTGCCGCGCTGGGGTGGCGACGCGAATTTCATCACCATCATCGGCGGGTCCAAGGTGATCCCGCAATTGCTGCGCGAGACGCGTCAACTGCTGGCCACGGAGTGGACGAAACAACCATGAGCTGCGCCGGCGACGATGCAGCGGGGGTACCACCCGCTTGCGGGGGACGAAGCGATGAGGCGGGGGCGCCTCCCGCTTGCGGGGGAGAGCGGCGCGCATGAGTAGAGTGCCGTTCCTGTCGCGGGCGGCGTTCGCGCGGCTGACCACTCCGACCGCACGGGCATGCCTGCGGCTGGGATTGACCCCCGACGTCGTCACCGTCCTGGGCACCATCGTCGCGGTGGCCGGGGCGCTGATCCTGTTCCCGATGGGCAAGCTGTTCATCGGCACGCTGGTGGTCTGGTTCTTCGTCCTCTTCGACATGCTCGACGGGGCGATGGCCCGGGAACGCGGCGGCGGCACCCGATTCGGCGCGGTGCTGGACGCCACCTGCGACCGGGTCAGCGACGGCGCGGTGTTCTGCGGGCTGCTGTGGTGGATCGTCTTCGGCCTGCACGACAAGCTGCTGGCGGTGGCGACGCTGATCTGCCTGGTCACCTCGCAGGTGATCTCCTACATCAAGGCCCGCGCGGAAGCCAGCGGGCTGCGCGGCGACGGGGGCCTGATCGAACGGCCGGAGCGGCTGATCATCGTGCTGGTCGGCGCGGGCGTGTCGGACTTTCCCTACGTCGCCTGGCCGCCCGCGCTGCCGGTCGCCATGTGGGTGCTGGCGCTGGCCAGCCTGCTCACCTGCGCGCAGCGGCTGCACGCGGTGCGCACCTCGCCGGGCGCGACCGACCGGCTGGTCGGATCGGACGGCCCGTGATTCCCACTCCGCCGGGCATGAAAACGCTTGGGGCGCAACGCCGGATGGCCCGCCAGCTGGCCAGCCGGACGGTGGGCCGCCTGACCGGCGGGATGGGCGCCGACTGGGCATACGCCTCGGGGTGGATGGCGGTGCGGGCGATGCCGGAGTTCGCCGCGCGCAACGCCTTCGAGGCCGGGGCTCGCTATGCCGCGCGCGGCGGCGGCCCCGAGCAGCTGCGCAAGAACCTGGCCCGCGTCATTGCTGTGCCGCCCGAGGAGGTGCCGGACTCGCTGATGCGGGCCTCGCTGGCCTCCTACGCCCGCTACTGGCGCGAGGCCTTCCGGCTGCCGGGCATGGACCTGGTTGCGGTGGGCCGCGCGCTGCACGACTCGGTGCTGGGGCGAGAGAACATCGAGGCGGCGCTGGCCAGCGGCCGCGGCGCCGTGATCGCGTTGCCGCACAGCGGCAATTGGGACATGGCCGGGGTATGGCTGGCGCAGACCCACGGCACCTTCACCACTGTCGCCGAGCGCCTCAAACCCGAGTCGCTGTATCGGCGCTTCATCGCTTACCGCGAGGGCCTCGGCTTCGAGGTGCTGCCGCTGTCCGGGGGAGAGCGGCCGGCGTTCGACGTGTTGTGCGATCGGCTGCGGGCCAACCGGGTGGTGTGCCTGATGGCCGAGCGCGACCTGACCCGCACCGGCGTGCAGGTCGACTTCTTCGGTGAGCCCACCCGGATGCCGGCCGGGCCGGCGAAGCTCGCGATCGCGACCGGCGCGGCCCTGCTGCCGGCGCACTGCTGGTTCGAGGACCGGGGCTGGGGCGTCGACATACAGTCGCCGCTGGATTGCACCGGCGGCGACGTCGGCGCCATCACCCAGGTGTTGGCCGATCATTTCGCCAAGAACATCGCCGCCCGTCCCGAGGACTGGCACATGATGCAGCCGCAGTGGCTGGCCGACCTCCCGGAAGCCAAGCAGGCCCGGCTAAAGGACACCTGATGCGGATCGGGATGGTCTGCCCCTACTCGTTCGACGTTCCGGGCGGGGTGCAGTCGCACGTCCTGCAACTGGCCGAGGTGATGCGCGCCCGGGGCCATGACGTCAGCGTGCTCGCGCCGTCCTCGCCGCACGCCGCGCTGCCCGACTACGTCGTCTCGGCCGGCAAGGCCGTCCCGATTCCCTACAACGGGTCCGTGGCCCGGCTGCGGTTCGGGCCGGCCACCCATCGCAAGGTCAAAAAGTGGCTCGCCGAAGGCGAATTCGACGTGTTGCACCTGCACGAGCCGAACGCACCGAGCCTGTCCATGCTGGCCCTCAACATCGCCGAGGGCCCGATCGTGGCGACGTTTCACACGTCGACCACCAAATCGCTGACGCTGACGGTGTTTCAGGGCATCCTGCGCCCGATGCACGAGAAGATCGTCGGCCGGATCGCGGTCTCCGACCTGGCGCGACGCTGGCAGATGGAGGCGCTGGGCACCGACGCGGTGGAGATCCCCAACGGCGTCGACGTCGCCTCGTTCGCCTCCGCGCCGCCCCTGGACGGCTACCCGCGCGCCGGCAAGACCGTGCTGTTCCTGGGCCGCTACGACGAACCGCGCAAGGGCATGTCGGTGCTGCTCGAGGCGCTGCCCGGGCTGGTCGAGCGGTTCGATGACGTGCAGCTGCTGGTCGTCGGCCGCGGCGACGAGGACCAATTGCGCGTCGCGGCAGGCGAATTCGTCGACCGGATCCGCTTTCTGGGCCAGGTCGACGATGCCGGGAAGGCCTCGGCCATGCGCAGCGCGGACGTGTATTGCGCGCCCAACCTCGGCGGGGAGAGCTTCGGCATCGTCCTCGTCGAGGCGCTGGCCGCCGGGACGCCGGTGGTGGCCAGCGACCTGGACGCCTTCCGGCGCGTGCTGGCCAACGGTGACGTGGGCTGCCTGGTGCCCGTCGGCGACAGCGACGCGCTTGCCGATGCGCTGATCGCGGTGCTGGAGGATGATGTGCTGCGGGAACGATATGTGGCGGCCGGTTCGGCAGCTGTCCAGCGCTACGACTGGTCAGTGGTCGCCAGCCAGATCATGCGGGTGTACGAGACGGTCGCCGCGTCAGGCGCCAAGGTTGAGGTGGCCAGTTGATGACATGGCTGATTGTCGCCATCGCGGTCTTCGTCGCGGTGCTGGCGGTCGTCGGCGCCTGGGCCTACCGGACCGCCAACCGGCTGGACCGGCTGCACGTCCGCTACGACCTGTCCTGGCAGGCACTCGACGGCGCGCTGGCCCGGCGCGCGGTGGTGTCGCGCGCGGTCGCCATCGACGCCTACGGCGGCGCGTCCGAAGGGCGACGGCTGGCGGCGCTGGCCGACGCCGCCGAAGGCGCGCCCCGGCCCGCGCGGGAGAACGCCGAGAACGAGCTGTCGGCCGCGCTGGCCGTCGTCGATCCGGCGTCGCTGCCGGCCGGGCTGATCGCCGAGCTGGCCGACGCCGAGGCCCGGGTGGTGCTGGCCCGCCGCTTCCACAACGACGCGGTCCGCGACACCCTGGCCCTGGCCGAACGGCCCCTGGTGCGGCTCTTTCACCTGGGCGGCACCGCGGCGCTGCCGAGCTATTTCGAGATCGTCGAGCGACCACACGCGCTGGCCCACGGCGATCACGGCGTCCTCAACCACCGCACCTCGGCGCGCGTCGTGCTGCTCGACGAGACCGGCGCGGTGCTGCTGCTGTGCGGGTCGGACCCCGCGCTGGCCGAGCGGCACGCGCCGAAATGGTGGTTCACGGTGGGCGGCGAAGTTCAGCAAGGGGAGCGGCTGGCCGAGGCCGCCGCGCGGGAGCTGGCCGAGGAAACCGGCCTGCGGGTCGCGCCGGCCGAGATGATCGGGCCGGTCTGGCGCCGCGACGAGGTCTTCGAGTTCAACGGCTCGGTGATCGACAGCGAGGAGTTCTACTTCGTCTACCGCACCCGGCGGTTCGAGCCGTCGCGCACCGGACGAACCGAGCTGGAACGCAGCTACATCCACGGCCACCGCTGGTGTGACGCTGCTGACATCGCGCAGCTGGTGGCGGCGGGGGAGACGGTGTATCCCATGCAGCTATCCGGACTGCTCACCGACGCGGCCGCGCTGGCCGGCGGCCGCGCGCCCGGCCCGCTGCTGTCCATCCGCTGACTCCGCGTGGTGAACGCGGCCAAAGCGCCTCATTAGACTGGGTCGACAACGGTTGAAGGAGATCAAGCAGTGAGTACCGCCCACCCCCCGAACGGCAACGGGCGAACCGGGACGGCGCGCGTCAAGCGCGGCATGGCCGAGATGCTCAAGGGCGGCGTCATCATGGACGTCGTCACCCCCGAGCAGGCCAAGATCGCCGAGGCCGCCGGCGCCGTGGCCGTCATGGCGCTGGAACGGGTGCCCGCCGACATCCGCGCCCAGGGCGGGGTGTCGCGGATGAGCGACCCGGACATGATCGAGGGCATCATTGCCGCGGTGACCATCCCGGTGATGGCCAAGGCCCGCATCGGCCACTTCGTCGAGGCGCAGATCCTGCAGAGCCTCGGCGTGGACTACGTCGACGAGTCCGAGGTGCTCACCCCGGCCGACTACACCCACCACATCGACAAATGGAAGTTCACCGTGCCGTTCGTGTGCGGGGCGACCAACCTCGGTGAGGCGCTGCGGCGCATCAGCGAGGGCGCGGCCATGATCCGCTCCAAGGGCGAGGCCGGCACCGGCGACGTCTCCAACGCGACCACGCACATGCGGGCCATCGGCGGCGAGATCCGCCGCCTGACATCGCTGTCCGAAGACGAATTGTTCGTGGCCGCAAAGGAATTGCAGGCCCCCTACGACCTGGTCGTGGAGGTGGCCCGGGCGGGCAAGCTGCCGGTGACGCTGTTCACCGCGGGCGGCATCGCCACCCCGGCGGATGCGGCGATGATGATGCAGCTCGGCGCCGAGGGCGTGTTCGTGGGCTCGGGCATCTTCAAGTCCGGTGACCCCGCCGCGCGCGCTGCCGCGATCGTCAAGGCGACCACGTTCTATGACGACCCCGACGTGCTGGCCAAGGTGTCGCGCGGGTTGGGCGAGGCGATGGTCGGCATCAACGTCGAACAGATCGCGGAGCCGCACCGGCTGGCCGAACGCGGCTGGTAAAACTTCTCCGTGGCGATCGAAGAGATTCTTGATCTCGAGCAACTCGAGGTCAACATCTACCGGGGCAGCATCTTCAGCCCAGAGTCGGGATTTTTGCAGCGCACCTTCGGGGGGCATGTAGCCGGGCAGTCGCTGGTGTCGGCGGTGCGCACCGTCGACCCGCACTATCAGGTGCATTCGCTGCACGGGTACTTCCTGCGGCCCGGGGACGCCAAGGAGCGCACGGTCTTCATCGTCGAGCGCTCCCGCGACGGCGGGTCCTTCGCCACCCGGCGGGTGAACGCCATCCAGCACGGCGAAATCATCTTTTCCATGGGCGCCTCCTTCCATACCGACCAGGAGGGCATCCACCACCAGGACCCGATGCCGGCCGCGCCGCCGCCGGACGGGCTGCCGGGGCTGGACTCGATCAAGGTCTTCGACGACGCGGGATTCAAGCAGTTCGAGGAGTGGGATGTCTGCATCGTGCCGCGCGATCGGCTGCAGCTGTCGCCGGGCAAGGCTTCCCAGCAGCAGGTGTGGTTCCGCCATCGTGATCCGCTGCCGGACGACCCGGTGCTGCACATCTGCGCGCTGGCCTACATGAGCGACCTGACGCTGCTGGGATCGGCCCAGGTCACCCATCTCGACGTGCGCGAGCACCTGCAGGTGGCGTCGCTGGACCACGCGATGTGGTTCATGCGGGCGTTCCGGGCCGACGAATGGCTGCTCTACGACCAGAGCTCGCCGTCGGCCAGCGGCGGCCGCTCGCTGTGCCAGGGCAAGATCTTCACCCAGTCCGGTGAGATGGTCGCGGCGGTCATGCAGGAGGGGCTGACCCGCTTCAAGCGCGGATACCAGCCGACGTGAGCGCGCCGTGACCCATCCCAGGATCGGGGTGCTGGCGCTGCAGGGCGACACCCGCGAACACCTGGCCGCCCTGGGCGAGGCCGGCGCCGAATCGATGCCGGTGCGGCGGCGCAGCGAGCTCGAGTCGGTCGACGGGTTGGTCATCCCCGGTGGCGAATCGACCACCATGAGCCATCTGCTGGGAGATCTCGGGCTGCTGGAGCCGTTGCGGGGCCTGCTGGCCGACGGGCTGCCCGCCTACGGCGCCTGCGCCGGAATGATCCTGCTGGCCAGCGAGATTCTGGACGCCGGCGCGGGCGGGCGCGAGGCGCTACCGCTGCGGGCGATCGATATGACGGTGCGGCGCAACGCTTTTGGACGACAGGTCGACTCGTTCGAGGGTGACATCCCGTTCGCTGGGCTCGACGATCCGGTGCGCGCGGTGTTCATCCGCGCCCCCTGGGTGGAGCGCACGGGCGACGGCGTCGAGGTGCTGGCCAGCGCGGCCGGACATGGCGTCGCGGTGCGGCAAGGACGCAACCTGGCGACGGCGTTTCACCCCGAGATGACCGGCGACCGGCGCATCCACCACCTGTTCGTCGACCTCGTCACCGGAGGTGACGTTTGACCGCACCGGGGCCGCCGAGCGTCACGCAGGAGTGACGTCCGGTAACGACTGCCATGCTGGCGTGACGGTCGGCGCATCGGGCGTCCACGTAGACTCGTCTGGCCACAAAAACAAGAGGACTTTCAGATAGGACAGCGATGAGCGGCCATTCCAAGTGGGCCACCACCAAGCACCAGAAGGCCGTCAAAGACGCGCGCCGCGGCAAGGAGTTCGCCCGGCTGATCAAGAACATCGAGGTCGCCGCCCGCACCGGCGGCGGTGACCCGGCGGGCAACCCGACGCTCTACGACGCCATCCAGAAGGCGAAGAAGACCTCGGTGCCCAACGACAACATCGAGCGCGCCCGCAAGCGTGGGGCGGGCGAGGAAGCCGGCGGCGCCGACTACCAGACCATCATGTACGAGGGCTACGGGCCCAACGGCGTGGCGGTGCTCATCGAGTGTCTGACCGACAACCGCAACCGGGCCGCCGGCGAGGTCCGGGTCGCGGTCACCCGCAACGGCGGCAACATGGCCGATCCCGGCTCGGTGTCCTACCTGTTCACCCGCAAGGGCGTCGTCACGCTGGAGAAGAACGGCCTGACCGAGGACGACGTGCTGACCGCGGTGCTGGACGCCGGCGCCGAGGACGTCAACGACCTCGGCGACAGCTTCGAGATCATCTCCGAGCCGACCGACCTGGTCGCGGTACGCACCGCACTACAGGACGCCGGCATCGACTACGAGTCCGCGGAGGCCAGCTTCCAGCCGTCCGTCAGCGTGCCGGTCGACGTCGAGGGCGCGCGCAAGGTGTTCAAGCTCGTCGACGCCCTGGAGGACAGTGACGACGTGCAGAACGTCTGGACGAACGTCGACCTGTCCGACGAGGTGCTGGCCGCGCTCGACGAAGAATAGGCCTGCGGCGTCAGGGTACGATATCCCACCCCTGGCCTGGATCTCCATTGCACCAGCGGGTTGACACCCAGGTCCCCGGGTCGGGGCCGCCGAGGACGGCGAGGCAACCACCCAGGACGGCCGTGATCTGGCCGTTGGGCTGCACGTTCCACCGCTGGCTGTCCCAACAGGCCACGAGGTGCGCCGCCCCCGTGCCGTCGGAATTCAGGCATTGCCCGGGAAAGGCCGCGCTCTCGAGTCGCCCGATACCGCTGAGAGTCCAACGCTGCGAGTCCGCACCGTTGCACGGGTTGACCACCACCGGGGCCAGCCATCCCGATCCCGGGCCGTCCACACAGGCATCGCCTAACCGGCTTCTCAACTGGACCGGACCATCGGCACTTGCCCCACCAGCACCGAGCATCGCGAGACCGAACACTGTGCCCAACAGCACGAGGGCCCGGCGCGCCTCGCCCACCAACCGCGGTTTCTGCATTTCGGTTCGGTCCTTTCGTTCGCGGAGACGACACGCCGGCTCAGGGTGGCCACTTTTCGCGGGCCCGACCCCGGTTTTAGTCGTAGCCGTGCCGCATGTCCTCGACGATGCGCGGATTGTCCAGGGTCGACGGCTCCACCGGCCGCGGGCCGATGTCACCGGAGAAGACGCCGGCGGCGTCGAGCACCGGCTGATTGAGGAAACGCAGCGGCGGCGCATTCGCGGGCACCCTCGGTGCGGGGGCGGCGTCGCCGCGCTGGGCCAGGGCGAATCCCCAGTCCCCGAACGTGGGCACGTGCACGTGATACGGCGTGACGGCGTAGCCGGCGGCGCGGATCGTCGACACCGTGCGCCAGTACGCCGTCGGGGTGGAGAAGGGGCTGCCCGCCTGCACCGCCATCAGCCCACCGGGCGTCAGCGCGCGGGCGATCAGCGCGTAGAACTCCGTCGAGTACAACCGGCCCAGCACCGGTGTGTCGGGGTCGGGAAGGTCGACGATGACCGCGTCGAAGCGGTCCACGTTCGGCCGGCGTAACCAGTTCATCGCGTCCTCGGTCACCACGGCCACCCGCGGGTTGTTTAACGAACCGCCGTTGGCGTTGCGCAGCGTGGTGCGCGCGATGTCGATCACCGCGGGGTCGAGCTCGACTTGCACGATCGTGGAAATGCCGGGGACACGCAGCAATTCGCGGGCCGCCAGGCCGTCTCCGCCGCCGAGCACCAGCACCGATCGCGCGCCTTGGGAAACCCCGCCGAGGGCGGGGTAGACGAGACTCTCGGTGTAGCGGTATTCGTCGCGGGTGGAGAACTGCAGCCCGCCGTCCAGATACAGCCGGGTGTCGTTGCCGCGGCGGGTCACCACGATCTCCTGATAGGCCGTGTGCCGGTAGGCGATGATCGGGTCCGCGTAAAGCCTTTGCCTGCTTGTGGTTTCGATGTCCGCCGAGCGCAACAGCAGGGTGGCCAGCAGCGCAGCGGCGGCGGCCAGCGCGCCCAGCGCCAACGCCAGCTGCCGTATCGAAACCACTTGGCGCAGAAGGAAAACCGCCACGACGGCCGCCGCGGCCAGGTTGATCATGCCGGTGGCCGCGGCGCCCCGGATCATCCCCAGTTGCGGCAGCAGCAGGAACGGCCAGACCAGCCCGCCCAGCAGCGCGCCCAGGTAGTCCGCGGCGTTGAGGTTGGCCAGCGTGCGGCCGGCATCGGCCGCCTGGTCTTCGTCGGGCCCTGTCCGGCCCCGGTGCAGCAGCGTCATCAGCAGCGGCACCTCGGCCCCGACCAGGCCGCCGATCAGCGCGGTGCCCACCGCCAGCACCCACGTCGACCCGTCCACGAACGCGAACGCCACGTACAGCGCCGCCGCCGACAGGCCGCCGACGATGCCCAGCAGCGCTTCGACGGCGATGAAGGTGATCGCGGCGTGCGCCAGCAGGGGTTTGACCACCAGGGCGCCCACGCCCAGCGCGGCGATGTAGCCCGCGACGATCAGCGACGTGGCGACGATGCCGCCGCCGTCCAGGCTCGCCGACAGCGTCAGCAGCGCGAGTTCGTAGATGATGCCGCACGCCGCGCAGGCCGCCACGGCGGCCAGCAACAGCGCCCGCCACCGCCCCGATGTCGCCGCGGGCCGCGTCGCCTCGGGCGCCCGCACCTCGCCCGCAGACCCGACCGCGCTCATGACACCGCCGCGGCGGTCACCCCTCCCACGGCGAGCAGTATCAGCGCCACCGCGAACGATCCCGGATGCAGCTCGGGCTCGTCGATGTGCTCGTGGAAACTGCCCGGGATCAGCAGGTGCATGGTCAACAGCGCGACGCCCAGCAGGATCACGCCCATCAACCCGTACACCGCCACGCCCACCAGGCCCTGGCCCAGCTGGCTGTAGCTGTTGGCGATCGCGGTGATGATCACGATCGTCAGCGCGATGTACATCGCGCCGGCGACCACCACCGCGTTGGGCCGGCGGTCGATGAACACCAGCTGGCGCAGCTTGCCCGGGGTCAGCACGTCGACCGCGTAAAACCCGACGAGCAGCACGGCCATGCCGACCGCGAAGTACAGGATGGTCGCGACCGCGCCCTTCAGCACGGGATTGAGGTCGACGGTGCCGATCTCGACGGCGAGATACATGGTGCTCTCCTTTGCGGTGGTGGGAGTCATTTGGTTCCGCCGGGGCCGCCGGGGGTGCCTCCGGCGCCACCCGATGGGGATCCGGGGGAAAACCCGGGGCCGAGGAAGATGAAGGCGCCGTGGCTGTATCCGGCGCTCAGGGGTTCGACGCGGATGCTGCACGGGTAGCCGCCGTCGGGCCCGACGATCACGATGTTGTTGCTGTAGCGCAGGTACTCGGTTTTGCCGTTGTCGGCCCGCGCGTTGGGTTCGGCATAGTCGGCGAGCGCGTCGGCCACCTGGTCGGGGGACCCGCTGCACTGGTAGCGAGTCCCGTTCACGTCGCGGGCGTATTCGTGATAGTGCCCGGCGACGTATGACCCGATGTTCTTCTGCAACAAGATGATTCCGAAGATCAGGCACGCCAGGCCGGCGGCGCCCAGCACGCCGGCGATCACGAACAGGCGGTTGCGGCTCACGGGCGCCACCGGCTGGCCGTGTGGACCACCGTTCCGCCGTGCCGCCCCGGGTAGAGGTGCCAGGTCCGCCAGCGCCAGCCGGCGCCGTCGGCTTCGGCGGCCAGCACGGTCAGTGCGGCGTCGTCGCCGGGGAAGGTGCCGCCGAGCCAGCCCGCCCGGCGGGCGCACCGGGCGCGCAGGTCCCGTGCGAGCCGGCGAAAGCTCGCCTCGTCGTGGGTGTCGGTGCGCGACCGCAGGCGGTAACCGGGCGCGTCGGTGCGCTCGGGCAGGTCGGCCCCGAGATTTCGTGCGGTGCAAGAGATTTCCTCCGAGAACGCCTGCTCCACCGCGACGACGTGGGAGGCCCCGAGCACCCCGAGCAGTAGCGCCGGGCCGCCGCCGGGGTGGTCGAGCCGGCAGCTGGCCAGCGGCGCGGGCACGGGTGCGTTGAGGGCCAGCCCCAGCCGGTCGCCGGATACATCGGCCGGGGTCACGGCGAGCTGATGAAGGGGCACCGACCTGACCTTCTGCGCTACGCCGGGCTGGGTGGGGGCGCCGAATACACGGTGATCTCGCCGGGCGAGACGGACTTGCCCGTCGAGACCTCCCAGGGCATGTCCGGGGCCCAGCGCTCGAACGAGAGCAGCGCTGACTCGTCGGCGTTGGTGCAGTCGACGAACTCCATCTCGCCGCCGGCCGGCAGGCCGGTGGTGCCCTCGGTGGTGTAGGAGGCGCGGCCGCGTTCGGACTCGTGGAACATCACGCCGTCGACGACGTAGGGGTCGCCGGGCCGCAGCGGCACGTCCTTGCGGGTCACCCACAGCGCGAGTTCCAGGCGCCCGTCGTCCTCCTCGACGCTGAACCAGAGCGGCTGGTCGCCGCCCTCTAGCAGGTGCTCCCACCAGACGAAGGGGCCCTCGCGGAAGGTGACCGAACCGCGCACGATGTAGTCGGTACCGCCGTAGCTGACGATGGCGCCGGGCCCGAGCTGGCGCGGCCCGAACTGGGGCATCGCGTCGGCGGCGAGCGGATCCGGGCGCCCGCCCCGCTGGGCCGGCTGCTTGGGCCGCCGCAAAGCCACCACCAACACCACGATGGACGCGATGAAGAGCACCACGGCGATCATGACCAGCAGAGATCCCACGCCAACCCCTTCGTTGCCACCTTGCTCGAGCGAACGTGGGCTAAAGCTAACAGCTTTTTCGCGGGTTCGGCGCCGTAACGTCGCGGCGGGAATCGGGGGTGGCGCCGCGTGTCCTACCCGGGCCCGTCGGCGCCGGCCGCTAGGGTATCGAACAGCTGTTCTACTAGGTGGGAGCGGGAATGCGGGTGATGGGCGTCGATCCCGGCCTGACCCGATGCGGTCTGTCGGTCGTCGAAAGCGGGCGCGGGCGCACGGTGGTGGCGCTGGACGTCGACGTGGTGCGCACCCCGTCGGACGCACCGCTGGCCGAGCGGCTGCTGCGGATCAGCGACGCCGTCGAGCATTGGCTGGCCACCCACCAACCCGACGTCGTGGCGATCGAGCGGGTGTTCTCCCAACTGAACGTGTCGACGGTGATGGGCACCGCCCAGGCCGGCGGCGTGGTCGCGCTGGCGGCCGCCAAACGCGGCATCGACGTGCACTTCCACACCCCCAGCGAGGTCAAGGCCGCGGTCACCGGCAACGGCGCGGCCGACAAGGCGCAGGTCACCGCGATGGTCACCAGAATCCTTGCGCTGCAAGCCAAACCGTCGCCGGCCGACGCCGCCGACGCGTTGGCCCTGGCGATCTGTCACTGCTGGCGGGCCCCGATGATCGCCCGGATGGCCGCGGCCGAAGCGATGGCCGCCGAGCAGCGCGAGAAATACCGCGCCAAGTTGGGCGCCAAGCTGAAGGCCGCGCGATGATCGCCTCGGTGCACGGCGAGGTCCTCGAGGTGGCGCTCGATCACGTGGTGGTCGAGGCCGCCGGCGTCGGCTACCGGGTGAACGCGACCCCGTCGACCCTGTCCACGTTGCGGGCCGGGACGCAGGCGCGGCTGATCACCGCGATGATCGTGCGCGAGGACTCGATGACGTTGTACGGCTTCACCGACACCGATACCCGCGACCTGTTCCTGACGCTGCTGTCGGTGTCCGGGGTGGGGCCCCGGCTGGCGATGGCGACGCTGGCCGTGCATGACGCCGCGGCGCTGCGTCAGGCGCTGTACGACGGCGACGTCACCGCGCTCACCCGGGTGCCCGGCATCGGCAAGCGCAGCGCCGAACGGATGGTCCTGGAACTGCGCGACAAGGTCGGCGCCGCCGGGGCGGGCGGGGGAGCGTCGCCGGGTGCGGCGCTCAACGGCCACGCGGTCCGCGGGCCGGTGGTGGAGGCGTTGGTGGGGCTCGGGTTCGCCGTCAAGCAGGCCGAGGAAGCCACCGACAAGGTGCTGGCCGCCGAGCACGACGCCACCACCTCGGGCGCCCTGCGCGCCGCCCTGTCGTTGCTGGGCAAGGCCCGATGAGTCCGCACGACGTCGGCGACGACTACGCCGACCGGGAGGTCTCCGGCGCGCTGGCGTCCGGCGAGGGCGACATCGACGTCAGCCTGCGGCCGCGCTCGCTGCGCGAGTTCATCGGCCAGCCGCGGGTGCGCGAACAGCTGCAGCTGGTCATCGAGGGCGCCAAAAACCGGGGCGGCACACCGGATCACATCCTGTTGTCCGGTCCGCCGGGGCTGGGCAAGACGTCGCTGGCGATGATCATCGCCGCCGAGTTGGGGTCCTCGCTGCGGCTGACGTCCGGGCCCGCGCTGGAACGTGCCGGTGACTTGGCGGCCATGCTGTCCAACCTCGTCGAGCACGACGTGCTGTTCATCGACGAGATCCACCGCATCGCCCGGCCCGCCGAGGAGATGCTGTACCTGGCCATGGAGGACTTCCGGGTCGACGTGGTGGTCGGCAAGGGTCCCGGCGCGACGTCGATCCCCCTGGAAGTGGCGCCCTTCACCCTGGTCGGCGCCACCACCCGGTCCGGCGCGTTGACCGGCCCGCTGCGGGACCGGTTCGGTTTCACTGCGCACATGGACTTCTACGAGCCCGCCGAGCTGGAGCGGGTGCTGGCCCGCTCCGCCGGGATCCTGGGCATCGAGCTGGGCGGCGATGCGGCCGAGGAGATCGCCCGCCGTTCGCGCGGGACGCCGCGGATCGCCAACCGGCTGCTGCGCCGGGTTCGCGACTTCGCCGAGGTGCGCGCCGACGGCGTGATCACCCGCGATGTCGCCAAGGCCGCGCTGGCGGTGTACGACGTCGACGAGCTGGGCCTGGACCGGCTGGATCGGGCGGTGCTCTCGGCGCTGACCCGCAGCTTCGGCGGCGGCCCGGTCGGGGTGTCGACGCTGGCGGTGGCGGTGGGCGAGGAGGCCACCACGGTCGAGGAGGTGTGCGAGCCGTTCCTGGTCCGCGCCGGCATGGTCGCGCGGACCCCGCGGGGCCGGGTGGCCACCGCCCAGGCGTGGACGCACCTCGGCATGGCCCCGCCGGCCGGGGTCACCGGGCTGGGCCAACCCGGCCTGTTCGACTAGCGGCTGGTTCGGTGCCGCCCGGCGTTTCGCGGCCAAATCGTGACCTTTGCCCCTAGCGGGGGCCGGCCGTTCGCGCGGTCCGGCGTCCGCCCTGGTCAGACCCGCTAGACCGCCGCCGGTCAGGCGCCGGGCCATCCGTGTGCACCCCCGCTGCGACGGCCCCAGCAAACACGCGCGCGGCCGTCGACCGGTTACACCCCGGCATCGCCGGGTAACCAGGCTCACAGCAGCGATACCTGTTGAAGGAGGTTCCGATGAGGACCACGAGCGACGACTACGACCGACCCCGCGCGCTGTACATGCCACGCACCCGCGGCGCGCTAACCGGGCTACTGCTGATACTGCTGGGCGCGTGGGGCGCACTGGTGCCCTTCTTCGGGCCCAACGTCGACTGGGCGTACATGGCCGATCCGGCCTGGACGTGGACCACGGCCAAGGGCTGGCTGGAGGTGCTCCCCGGCGTCGCGACGGCGGTGGGCGGCCTGCTGGTGCTCATGTCCGGCAATCGGGCCAGCGCCGTGTTCGGCGGCTGGCTGGCGGTCGTCGGCGGCGCGTGGTTCGTGGTCGGCCGCGCGTTCGCGTCGACGCTCCGGATCGGCGACGTCGGGCAACCGGCGGCGGCGACGGACCTCAAACGCGCCCTGCTCGAGGTCACCTACTTCACCGGCCTGGGTGCGCTGATCGTGTTCCTGGGCGGCGCCGCGGTGGCGCGGCTGGCCGTGCGGCACGCGCGCGACGTCGTGGTGACCCACCCGGCGCCGGTCGCGGGCGAGGCCGTGCCGGCCGCCGAACCGGCCATGTACGACGAGACCCGCGGCGCGGCGCCGGCGCGGACCGACGCCGTCGCGGCCGGACCGCAGCCCCGCGGGCGCACGGGTGGCGGACTGTTCCGCCGGCGCACCGGCGAAGGCGGTGGCCTGTTCCACCGGCACCACCACGCGGGCGCCTGACCCGCTGAGTCGGCAAGGCCCCGGTAGCCCTCGGCTACCGGGGCCTTGCCGCGTCAGGCTGGCCCGGTCAACCCCCGATCGGTAGAGTTCACCGGCGCCCGAACAGCGAGGAGGAGCGATGATCGCCGCCGGATTGGTGTTCGCCGCGCTGGCGGCGTTGCTGCACGTCTACATCTTTGTGATCGAATCGTTGACCTGGACCTCGCCGCGCACCCGCGCCACCTTCGGCACCACCGCGGCCGACGCCGAGACCACCAAGGCGCTGGCGTTCAACCAAGGCTTCTACAACCTTTTCCTGGCCATCGTCACCGGCGTGGGCATCGCCGCAGTCGCGTTGGGGCACAGGGGCATTGGTGCGGCGCTCGTCTTCGCCGGCGTCGGGTCGATGGCCGCGGCGGCGGTGGTGCTGGTCGCGTCGGCGCGCGACAAGGCCCGTGCCGCCGCGACGCAGGGCGCGTTTCCCGCGATCGCGATCGTGCTGCTGTCGCTCGGCCTTCACTAGTAACACCAGTCTCACCAGCCTCAAAAGCCCCCGGCTAGCGGTGGCTTTCGTTTGCCGCGTGGGTTAGTAGTGGAAGGCGCTGGGTAACCATCCCAGGCCGGAATCAGACCCGGTATTCAACGAGGGGATGTCATGAAATACGCACAAGACGGCCAAACCCGCGGGCTGAGTATGCCGCGTTCGCGAGGCGCGGTCAGCGGATTGCTCCTGGTCATTTTGGGAGCCTGGGGGGCGTTAATACCGTTTGTTGGTCCGCACTTTAATTTCGCCTATACACCGGACCGGGATTGGGCGTGGAGCTCGGCCCGCGGCTGGCTGGAAGTGGCTCCGGGCGCGGCCACCGTGCTCGGCGGCCTGTTGTTGATCGTCGCGGGAAACCGGGTCGCCGCCATGCTGGGCGGCTGGCTGGCCGTGCTGGCCGGCGCCTGGTTCGTCGTGGGCGGCCAGGTCGCCCCGCTGTTGGGAATCGGTTCCGCCGGTGACCCGATAGCGGCGACCGAACGCAAGCGCGCGGTGCTCGAGGTCACCTACTTCTCGGGCCTGGGCGCGCTGATCATCTTCGTGGGTGGGGTCGTGCTGGCCCGCACCGCCGTGCGCCTGGCCCGCGACGTGCATCCGGTGGCGGCCGAACCCGCCGCGGCCCCCGGGGGCGTGGAGCCCTACCGGGATTCGGTCTACGAGCCCGCCGAGGTCTCCTCGGGCGCGCTGACCAAGCCGCGCGCCGCGGCCGACCCCGAGCCCAAGCGGGGCTGGCGCCGTAACCGCGCCGGCGCGGGGGCCGGCGCCAACGCCGCGTATCTGCGTTGGCCGCACCCGCAGCAGTAGTTCTGCGCCAATTAACAGCAATCGCCCAGTCCCGTTGCGGGACTGGGCGATTGCTTGTTTGCCCTTAGAGCAGTCCGAGCAACTGCAGGTTGGTGATGTACTTGACGATCACCGGCGCCGTGACATGCGGAATGTCTTTGTCGGGGCCGATTTTCGCTTCCTGCACCGCCGCGCGGAACACATCGGTGGGCGCCATCGAGCCGTTGATCGGCTTTTCCGGCTTCTGGTAGTTGTGCAACAGCGGCAGCAGCGAGTACTGACGCTGCCGATCCGGCAGGGCCCGCAGCGACGTCTCGAACCGCCGCAGCCATTCGGAGTAGTCGGCGATGCGCTCGATCGAGTACCCGGCCTCGACCAGCCAGTCGACGTATTCGTCTAGACCGATGCCGTCGTCGTAGGGGTTCATCACGTGGTAGGTCTGGAAGCCGGTGTCGCTGTCGGTGATCTGCGTCCCTAGCGTCGAGATCGCCGCGGCGATGAACTCGACCGGCAGGCCGTCGTAGTGTGCCCGCTGCCGGTTGCCGTCGGCGTCGAGTTCGTAGAACGAACCGGGCGCGATACCGGTGGCGACCAGGCTCAGCATCAGCCGGGTGAACATGTCGGGCAGGTTGAGCTGACCGGAGTAGGTGGTGTCGGCCAGGATCATGTCGCAGCGGAACACCGAGACGGGCAGACCGCACAGGTCGTGCGCCTCGCGCAGGAGCACCTCGCCGGCCCACTTGCTGTTGCCGTAGCCGTTGGCGTAGTTGTCGTTGATCTCGCGGGTGGCGCTGATCTGCCGGATGTCGGCGTCCTCGACGAACTCACCCGGCTTGATCTGGTCGCCCACCCCGATCGTCGACACGTAGGTGTATGGCTTCTGCTTGGAGGTCAACGCGATCCGGATCAGCTCCGCGGTGCCCAGCGCGTTGGGCCCGAACAGCTCGCTGTAGGGCAACACGTGGTTCACCAGGGCCGCCGGGTCGACGATGATGTCGACCTCCTCGGCCAGTCGCTGCCAGGTTTGCTGGTCCAGGCCGAGGTTGGCCTCGCCCTTGTCGCCCGCGATCACCTCGAGGTGGTCGGCGGCCAGCTTCTGGTAGTGCGCCAGCAGTTTCGGGTCGCCTTCGGGAGAGCCCACGCCGAAGGTCTTGTCCAACCGGGCGCGCGCCTCCTCGTCGGAGCGGGCCCGCACCAGTGCGATGACTTTGCCGTCGACCATGTCCATCCGCTCGAGCCAGTCCAGCGCCAGGTAGCGGCCCAGGAATCCGGTCGCGCCGGTCAACAGCACCGTGCGCACCTCGGTCGCCGGCTTGGGCAGGCTCGGCGCGCCGGCCAGGACGGCCTCGTCGAGGAACTTGTCCAGCGTGAGGTCACCGGCGCGCACCGTGGTGGCGCCGCGTCCGTGCACCGCCGCGAACGTCGGCCGCTTGGAGCCCTGGCGCTCGGCCTCGATGTAGGCGGCGATGGCCGCCAGGTCGTTGGCCGGGCTGACGATCACACCCACCGGCACGTCGACGTCGAAGATCTCGCGCAGCAGGTTGCCGAATGTCAACGCGGACAACGAGTCTCCACCCAGATCGGTGAAGTGGGCGTCGGGTGACAGGTCGCCGGCCGTCGCGCCCAGCATGGCGGCCGCGGCGCGGCTGACGGTCTGCAGCACCGGCGCCTGGGCGCCGCTGCGGCGCAGTTCGGCCAACTCGTTGGCCTGGCCGGCGGCCAGGTCGGCGTAGATCTGCTCGAGCCGTTCGCCGTAGTGCGCCTTGAGCTTCGGCCACGCCAACTTGCGGATCCCGGTCAGCAGACCGTTTTCCAGGCTGAACGGGGTGGTCTCGATGATGAAGTCACGCGGCACCTCGTAGGACTGCAGGCCGGTTTCTTTGGCGACCTTCTGCAGCGAGTCGGCGATCGTGGGCTTGAGCGACTCGATGTCATTGTGCGCCAACGCCTCTTCGGTCGGCACCACCACGGCCAGCAGGTAGGGCTGGGAGCTGTTGCCGTAGACGTAGATCTGGCGGATCAGCGGGCTGTTGCCGAACACCGCCTCGAGCTTGGCCAGCGTGACGAATTCGCCCTGGGCAAGCTTGAGCACGTTGTTGCGTCGGTCGACGTACACCAGCCGGTCCGGGGCGATCTCGGCGAACACGTCACCGGTCCGGTAGTAGCCGTCCTCGTCGAACACGTTCGCGGTGGTCTCGGCCCGCTTGTAGTAGCCGGGGAACATGTTCTCGGTCCGCAGCAACAGCTCACCGCGCGGGTGCGGGCGGTCGGTGCTGAAGTAGCCCAGGTCGGGAACGTCGACCAACTTGTAGTCGATCACCGGCGGACGCTGAATCTCCCCGTCGAACAACACCATTCCGGCCTCGGTCGAGCCGTAGCCGTCCATCAAGTGCATCTGCAGCAGCGACTCGGCCCACTTCTTCAGCTCCGGTGAGGTGGGTGCGGAGCCCGTCATCGCGAAGATGAACCGCCCGCCCAACAGGTACTGGCGCTGTTCCGCCAGCACCTCTTCCTCAACGGCCTCGCGATCGGCACCGTCGGCCAGCCGGCGCTCGACCTGGCGCTGGAATTCGCCGTACAGCGTTTCCCAGATCCGCGGGACGAAGTTCATCTCGGTGGGCCGCACCAGCTCGAGGTCCTCGAGCAGGGTGGACAGGTCGCTGCGGGCCGCGAAGTAGGCGGTGCCGCCGTTGCCCAACGTGCCGTAGAGGATCCCGCGCCCCATGACGTGGCTCATCGGCATGAAGTTGAGGGTGATCGACGCGGCGCTCTCGCCGAACCAGTTCTTGCTGCCGCGCCGCCACATCTTGCCGACGTTGCTCTGCGGGTACATCGCACCCTTCGGGGCGCCGGTGCTGCCGGAGGTGTAGATCAGCAGCGCGAGCGAGTCCTCGTCGGTCTGCTGCTCGGGAACCGGGGGTAGGTCCTTGCCGCGCTCCAACACGTCGGCGAGCTTCTCGACCACCACGTCGGTGCCGGCCAGCCGGGCCACGGCACTCTCCACGGCCTCGCGCTGGTCGTCGACCTCGGGCTGGTAGTCGAACACGACGAGCTTGCCGGGCACGTGGTCGCCGGCCAGGATCAGCTCCACGGCGTCGGGCAGCTGGTTGACGCTCGAGGCGATCAGGCTGGGCTCGGTCTCGGCGACGATCGGCTGCAGCGACGAGATCGCCGCGCTGGTCTGCATCGGCACCGACACGGCGCCGATGGTGCCCAGCGTGATGTCGATCGTGGCGTAGTCCACGCTGTTGAAGCCCAGCACGCAGACGCGGTCGCCGGGGCTCACCGAGTCGCTGGCCCAGGCGCGGCCGAGAGCCGAAACCCGTTCGCCCAGTTCGCCATACGTGATGGTCTCGAAGCGGGGGAGCAGCTCGGCGGTGGTGCGTCCGGTCTTGGCGTCCTTGACGAATTCCACGACGCGCTGCGCCAGTGCGGGCCGGTCGGCATAGCCGTCGAGGACGGTCCGGATGATCTGGGGCAGCCGCAGCCCCGGCTGCTCGGTGGCGGCGGTGATCGCCGGGTCCGGCCGGGCGGCGGCGAATTGGGGGTCGTTGGCAATGAGTTGCTCGATGCGGCGGTTGAGTTCTTCGTCGTGAATAGCAGTCGACATAACAGATCCCTTGCAAATGAAAGTTAGCGAGTCAAATTGCGCTGTCCGCGCTGACATATAGAACGTTAGCTAAAGTAAAGGTATTCCACCATGATCTGGCGTTTGTGGTGTTTGTGAGATTGCCCACGCGCGGTGGGAAGTCCCGGTCTACAGCTCGCGCAGCAGGCCGCCGAGGATGTCGATGCCCTCGGCCAGCAGCTCGTCGCTGATGGTCAGCGGGGGCAGCAGCCGGATGATGTTGCCCCACATGCCGCACGTCAACACGATCACGCCGGCGGCGGCGGCCGCGACGGTCAGCTTCTGGGTCAGTTCCTTGTCGGGCTCGGCGGTTCCCGACTTCACCAGTTCGATGGCGATCATGGCGCCCCGGCCGCGCACGTCGCCGATCCGGTCGTCGCCGGCCTGCAGACGCAACAGCGGCTCGGTGATCAGGCGTTCCAACCGCTGCGCGCGCTCGATCAAACCGTCGTTCTCGATCGTCTCGATGGTGGCCAACGCCGCCGCGCAAGCCAACGGGTTTCCGCCGAAGGTGCCACCCAAACCGCCGACCTGCGGGGCGTCCATGATCTGCGCCCGCCCGGTGACCGCCGACAGCGGCAGTCCGTCGGCGATGGCCTTGGCGGTGCAGATCAGGTCGGGTTCGATGCCCTCGTGCTCACACGCGAACATGGCGCCCGACCGCGCGAATCCGGTCTGCACCTCGTCGGCGATGAACACCACGTCGTTCTTGTGGCACCAGTCCAGCAGGGTGGGCAGGAAGCCCTCGGCCGGAACGATGAACCCGCCCTCGCCCTGGATCGGCTCGATGATGAGCGCGGCCAGGCTGTCGGCGCCGATCTGGCTCTCGATGATGTTGATGCTGCGCGCGGCGGCCTTCTCCCCGTCGGTGGCCAGTTCCTTGTCGACCAGACCGTCCCGGTAGGGGTAGGACAGCGGCGCACGGTAGATCTCCGGCGCGAACGGGCCGAAGCCGCCCTTGTAGGGCATCGACTTGGCGGTCAGCGCAAGGGCCAGGTTGGTTCGGCCGTGGTAGGCGTGGTTGAACGCCACCACGGCGGGCTTGCGGGTGTAGGCGCGCGCGACCTTGACGGCGTTCTCCACCGCCTCGGCGCCGGAGTTGAACAGCACCGAGCGCTTCTCGCCCGAACCCGGGGTGATGCGGTTGAGCGTCTCGGCGACGGCGACGTAGGACTCGTAGGGCGTCACCATGAAGCAGGTGTGGGTGAACTCTTCGACCTGTGCGCGCACCGCTTCGACCACCCGGGGTGACGAGTTGCCGATCGTCGTCACCGCGATGCCGGACCCCAGATCGATCAGCCGGTTGCCGTCGACGTCCTCGATGATTCCGCCGCCGGCGCGCGCCACGAAAACCGGCACCGACACGTTCACCGCGTGCGACACCGCCGCGGCCCGGCGCTTGCTCAGTTCCAGCGATGCCGGACCGGGGATCTCGGTAACCAGCTGGCGGGTCTGCTCGAGGCTGGCCACCACAGAACTCCTCCCCGCGGCGCGCGTGTCACGTCGCATCAAAAGCCTATCGAGCTTGACCCCGGCGGGCACTGCGTGCACCGTGGCGGTCGGTCGCGACCCGTGGCCTGCCAGACTGAACGGGCACACTGGACCGTTACGAGGTGCGCGACGCACGAGTCCTACCGGCACCCAGCCGTAGTAATGCCCCGTATGCCGAAGAATATTTACGACGAAAGACAGGCGCGTCCATGCAGAGTCTGATCCTGTTCCTGCCGTTCCTGCTCATCATGGGCGGGTTCATGTACTTGGCATCGCGCCGTCAGAAGCGCGCGATGCAGGCCACCATCGACCTGCACGAGTCCTTGCGCCCGGGCGATCGGGTGCACACCACGTCTGGCCTGCAGGCCACCGTCGTCGCCATCACCGAGGACAACGTGGATCTGGAGATCTCCCCCGGGGTGGTGACCACCTGGATGAAGCTGGCGATCCGTGACCGGATCCTGCCCGACGACGACGAGGACCTGGCCGACGGCGACGACCCCGCCGACGAGGGCTCGATCAGCAAGGATTCCTGACGGCCGATCGCCACCCGGCGGACCGCTTGCGCAACCGGTAATCGAGGGCCACGTAGGCTCTCCTCCGGGGTAAGTAACCGATATTCGAGGAGATAGAAGGAACGTGGCATCGTCTTCGGCGCCGGTGCACCCTGCCCGCTACCTGTCGGTCTTCTTGTTATTGCTCGTCGGCGTCTACCTGTTGGTGTTCCTCACCGGGGACAAGCGAGCCGCTCCGAAGCTCGGTATCGACCTGCAGGGCGGCACCCGCGTCACGCTGACCGCGCGCACCCCGGACGGGTCGAAGCCCAGCCGTGAGGCGTTGGCGCAGGCCCAGCAGATCATCGGCGCCCGGGTCAACGGGCTCGGCGTCTCCGGTTCGGAGGTCGTGGTCGACGGCGACAACCTGATCATCACCGTCCCCGGAAACGACGGCAACGAGGCGCGCAACCTGGGCCAGACCGCCCGGCTCTACATCCGGCCGGTGCTCAACTCCATGCCGGCCCAGAGCGCGGAGCCCAAGCCGGCGCCGCGCCAGCCCGCGCCCGGCCAGCCCGCTCCGGGACAACCGGCGCCCGGCCAGCCCGCTCCGGGACAACCGGCGCCAGCACAGCCGGCTCCGGGACAACCGGCTCAGCCGGCTCAGCCGGCTCCCGCGCACCCGGGTGCCCAGCCCCGGCCGTATCCGCAGGACCCGCCCCCGACTCCCAGCCCGGCACCCAGCCCCGCGCCAGCGCCAGCGCCCGGGACACCCGCACCGGCGCCCGCGCCCGGGGGTCCCGCGGCCGAGGCGCCGCCCGGGGAACAACCCGCGCCGCCCGACCCGCGCAAGGAACTCGCCGACCGCATCGCCGACGAGAAGAAGTGGCGCCAGAGCACGCGTCAGGGCATCCAGTTCCTGGCCCTCCAGTTCCAGGCGACGCGCTGCGACAAGGAAGACATCCTGGCCGGCAACGACGATCCCGCCCAGCCGTTGATCACCTGCTCCACCGACCACAAGGTCGCCTACCTGCTGGGGCCGTCGATCATCAGCGGTGACCAGATCCAGGACGCCAGCGCCAGCCAGAACCAGCGCGGCATCGGCTACGTTGTCGACCTGCAGTTCAAGTCCGCCGCGGCGAACACCTGGGCCGACTTCACCGCCGCCCACATCGGCACCCAGACCGCCTTCACGCTGGACTCGCAGGTGGTCAGCGCGCCGATGATCCAGGAGGCGATCCCCGGCGGCCGCACCCAGATCAGCGGTGGCGATCCGCCGTTCACCGCCGCGACGGCCAAGCAGCTGGCCAACGTCCTCAAATACGGCTCACTGCCGCTGTCCTTCGAGGCCTCGGAGGCCCAAACCGTCTCGGCGACACTGGGATTGACCTCGCTGCGGGCGGGCCTGATCGCGGGCGCCATCGGCCTGATCCTGGTGCTGGTGTACTCGCTGCTCTACTACCGGGTGCTGGGACTGCTCACCGCCCTGTCGCTGGGCGCTTCCGGCGCAATGATTTTCGCGATCCTGGTGATCCTGGGTCGCCAGATCAACTACACCCTGGATCTGGCGGGCATCGCGGGTCTGATCATCGGTATCGGTACCACCGCCGACTCGTTCGTCGTCTTCTTCGAACGCATCAAAGACGAGATCCGCGAAGGCCGTTCGTTCCGGTCCGCGGTGCCACGAGGCTGGGTGCGGGCCCGCAAGACCATCGTGTCGGGTAACGCCGTCACCTTCCTGGCCGCCGCGGTGCTCTACGCCCTGGCGATCGGCCAGGTGCGCGGCTTCGCCTTCACGTTGGGCCTCACCACCGTCCTCGACATCGTGGTGGTGTTCCTGGTGACCTGGCCGCTGGTGTACCTGGCGTCCAAGTCCCCGACGCTGGCAAAGCCGGCCTACAACGGCCTGGGCGCCGTTCAGCAGGTGGCCCGCGAACGCCGGGCTTCGGCGCAGGTCACGACGGGACGGGGATAGCGCATGACTTCCTCCAAAGCCTCCAAGGACGCAACCGAGCTCACCGAAGCCTCCGAGGGCGCCACCGAGTTGAGCGACAGCGCCCCGCACCACGGGTTTCTGTCGCGCCTGTACACCGGCACCGGCGCCTTCGAGGTGGTCGGGCGGCGCCGGCTGTGGTTCGGCATCAGCGGCGCGATCGTCGCCGTCGCCATCCTGTCGATCCTGCTGCGGGGCTTCACCTTCGGCATCGACTTCAACGGCGGCACGACGGTGTCGATGCCGGCCGCCGGGAAGACGGGCACCGTGCAGACCTCGCAGGTCTCGGAGGTGTTCCACCAGGCGCTCGGCAAGGATCCGGAATCGGTGGTGGTCGTCGGCAACGGCGCCGGCGCGACCGTGCAGATTCGCTCGGAGACGCTGACCAACGATCAGACGACCAAGCTGCGCAACGCCCTCTTCGATGCGTTCGGACCCAAGGGCGCCGACGGCAAGCCCAGCAAGCAGGCGATCAGCGACGCGGCGGTCTCCGAGACGTGGGGTGATCAGATCACCGACAAGGCGCTGATCGCGCTGGCCGTGTTCTTGGTGCTGGTCGGCGTCTACATCATGGTGCGCTACGAGCGGTACATGGCCATC
>NZ_LZKY01000408.1:0-10698 GCF_001673055.1 Mycobacterium sp. 1245801.1 | reverse complement strand
AACACGGCCAGCGCGATCAGCGCCTTGTCGGTGATCTGATCACCCCACGTCTCGGAGACCGCCGCGTCGCTGATCGCGCTGGCCGTGTTCTTGGTGCTGGTCGGCGTCTACATCATGGTGCGCTACGAGCGGTACATGGCCATCTCCGCGCTGACGACCATGGTGTTCGACCTCAGCGTCACCGCGGGGGTGTACTCGCTGGTCGGTTTCGAGGTCACGCCCGCCACCGTCATCGGCCTGCTGACGATTCTCGGCTTCTCCCTCTACGACACCGTCATCGTGTTCGACAAGGTCGAGGAGAACACCCACGGCTTCCAGCACACCACCCGGCGCACGTTCGCCGAGCAGGCCAACCTCGCGATCAACCAGACGTTCATGCGGTCCATCAACACCAGCCTGATCAGCGTGCTGCCGGTGCTCGCGCTGATGGTGGTGGCGGTGTGGCTGCTGGGCGTCGGCACGCTGAAGGACCTGGCGCTGGTGCAGCTGGTCGGCATCCTGGTCGGCACGTACTCGTCGATCTTCTTCGCCACGCCGCTGCTGGTCACGCTGCGCGAGCGCACCGAGCTGGTGCGCACCCACACCCGCCGCGTGACGCGGCGGCGCAGCCCCGGTTCACGCGCGGCGGCCGAGACCGCCGGTGACGACGACGCCGACACCGCCGGGGAAGCGAAAGAAGCGACGACGACGACGGCGGCCGAGCCGGCCAAGCCCGCGCCGAGCAAGCCGGCACCGGGAGCTCGCCCCGTGCGGCCGACCGGGACCCGGCGTCCCACCGGCAAGCGGAACGTCGGCCGGCGGTAGTCACCATGGCCACCAGCTACCGGGGAACTGGGGCCGGTCGTCGTAGCGTGCTGGTCGGCCGCCGAGCCCTGACGGGGTGGATCGGCGCCGGATTGGCGGTGGTGCTGGCGGCGGGTGTCACGCTGACGGCCTGTTCGGGCAGCGCCGCCTCCCAGATCGACTACGTGGTCGACGGCCCGCTGTCCACCTACAACACCAACACCGTCGTCGGCGCCGCATCGGCCGGGGCGCAGGCGTTCGCCCGCACGCTCACCGGGTTCAGCTATCACGGCCCCGACGGGCAGATCGTCGCCGACCGCGACTTCGGCACCGTGTCGGTGGTCGGCGGCACCCCCCTGGTGCTGGACTACCAGATCGCCGACAACGCCGTCTACTCCGACGGCAAGCCGGTGACCTGCGACGACATCGTGCTCGCCTGGGCGGCGCAGTCCGGCAGGTTTCCCGACTTCCACGCCGCCAACCAGGCCGGCTACCTCGACATCGCCAACGTCGAATGCATCCCCGGGCAGAAGAAGGCCCGGGTGTCGTTCATCCCGGACCGCGGCGTCGTCGACTACAACCAGCTGTTCACCGCGACCTCGTTGATGCCGTCGCACGTCATCGCCGACCAACTCAACGTCGACGTGACCGCGGCCCTGCTCAGCAACAACGGGCCGCTGGTGGCCCAGATCGCGAAGCTGTGGAACACCATCTGGGACCTCACGCCCGGGCTCCAAAAAGACGTGCTCGAAAAGCGTTTCCCGTCGTCGGGGCCGTACAAAATCGAATCCATCCTCGATGGCGGCGCGGTGGTGCTGGTCGCCAACGACCGGTGGTGGGGACCCAAGGCCATCACCAAGCGGGTCACCGTGTGGTCGCAGGGGCCCGACATCCAGGATCGGGTCAACAGCCGCAGCGTCGACGTGGTCGACGTCGCCGCGGGTTCGTCCGGCGCCCTGACCACACCCGATAACTATGAGCGCTCCGATGGCCCGTCGAGCGGCATCGAGCAGCTGATCTTCGCCCCGCAGGGTCCGCTGGCCGCGCCCAAGGCCCGGCGCGCGGTCGCGCTGTGCACGCCGCGCGACTCGCTGGCCAAGGACGCCGGGACGCCGATCGCCAACTCGCGCCTGGATCCGGCGATCGATGACGCCGTGTCGGCCGCCGACGGGGCGGGCGAGGCCGACGCGTTCGCCAAGGCCGATCCGGGCGCAGCGCGCGCCGCGCTGGGCGGTGCGCCGCTGACGGTGCGGATCGGCTACCAGGGACCCAACGCTCGGCTCGCGGTCAACGTCGGCGTCATCACCAAGGCGTGCGCCGCGGCCGGGATCACCGTTACCGGCGTCATCCTGGACAGCTCGGGGCCGCAGGCGCTCAAGGACGGCAAGATCGACGCGCTGCTGGCCAGCACCGGCGGGGCCACCGGCAGCGGGTCGACGGGGTCGTCGGCGCTGGATGCCTACGCGCTGCACACCGGCAACGGCAACAACCTGTCCGGATACAGCAACCCGCAGGTCGACAACGCGATCGGGGCGCTGGCGGTCTCGGCCGACGCCGCCGAGCGCGCCAGGCTGCTGACCGAGACCGCGCCGGTACTGTGGGGCGACATGCCCACCCTGCCGCTGTACCGGCAGCAGCGCACGCTGCTGACCTCGAAGAAGATGTACGCGGTGAGCAAGAACCCGACCCGCTGGGGCGCGGGCTGGAACATGGACCGATGGGCCCTGATCCAGTGAGGCTCCGATGACCAACCCCGCCGGGTTGATCGCGTCGCTGACGCGCAAGGTGGCCGATTTCCCCAAGCCGGGCGTCCAGTTCAAGGACCTCACCCCGGTGTTCGCGGACGCGACGGCGATGACCGCGATCACCGGCGCGCTGGCCGAGATCGCCTCGGGCGCCGATCTGGTGGCCGGCATCGAGGCCCGCGGGTTCCTGCTGGCCGCGGCCGTCGCCGAGCGGCTGCAGACCGGCGTGCTGGCCATCCGCAAGGCCGGGAAATTGCCGCCGCCGGTGCACGCCGAGACCTACGACCTGGAGTACGGCAGCGCCACGCTGGAGATTCCCGCCGACGGCCTGGACCTGCGGGGGCGCAACATCGCGATCATCGACGACGTGCTGGCCAGCGGTGGCACCCTGGCCGCCGCGGTCCGGCTGCTCGAGCGCGCCGGGGCGCACGTGACGACGGCCGCGGTGGTCTTCGAACTGAGCGCGCTGTGCGGCCGGGAAGCGGTCGCGCCATTGGCCGTGCACAGCCTGACTTGCGAGTAGCGCTCTCCCATTGGAGATATCCTCGAATTCGGAGGTGACCAACGTGGCGGAGGACAACAGCGCGGCGCAAGCGCTTGACGCGCCCACTAACGTCTCGGAGTCGCCGGCCATCACGCAGCCGATGGAGGTTCCGGAGCCCCCGACGGAGTCCCTGAAAACGTCGAGCAGCGCGTCGCGGCGGGTGCGGGCCAGGCTGGCCCGCCGGATGACCGCCCAGCGCAGCACCCTCAACCCGGTGCTCGAACCGCTGGTGGCGGTGCACCGGGAGATCTACCCGAAGGCCAACGTGTCGCTGCTGCAGCGGGCCTTCGAGGTCGCCGACTCCCGCCACGCCACCCAGTTACGCCATTCCGGGGACCCCTACATCACCCATCCGCTGGCCGTCGCCACCATTCTGGCCGAATTGGGCATGGACACCACGACTTTGGTGGCCGCGCTGTTGCACGACACCGTCGAGGACACCGGATACACGCTGGACGCCTTGAGCGAGGAATTCGGTGAAGAGGTGGGCCATCTGGTCGACGGCGTGACGAAACTGGACCGGGTGGTGCTGGGCAGTGCCGCCGAGGGCGAGACGATCCGCAAGATGATCACCGCGATGGCCCGCGATCCCCGCGTGCTGGTGATTAAGGTGGCCGACCGGCTGCACAACATGCGCACCATGCGGTTCCTGCCGCCGGAGAAGCAGGCGCGCAAGGCCCGCGAGACGCTGGAAGTCATTGCGCCCCTTGCGCATCGGCTCGGGATGGCCAGCGTCAAATGGGAACTGGAAGACCTGTCGTTCGCGATCCTGCACCCCAAGAAGTACGACGAGATCGTGCGGCTGGTCGCCGGGCGTGCGCCGTCGCGCGACACCTATCTGGCCAAGGTCCGCGCCGAGATCGTCAACACGCTGAGCGCGTCGAAGATCAAGGCGACGGTGGAGGGCCGGCCCAAGCACTACTGGTCGATCTACCAGAAGATGATCGTCAAGGGCCGCGACTTCGACGACATCCACGACCTGGTCGGCATCCGCATCCTGTGCGACGAGATCCGCGACTGCTATGCCGCCGTCGGCGTGGTGCACTCGCTGTGGCAGCCGATGGCGGGGCGGTTCAAGGACTACATCGCCCAGCCGAGATACGGGGTGTACCAGTCGTTGCACACCACCGTGGTGGGGCCGGAAGGCAAGCCGCTGGAAGTGCAGATCCGCACCCGCGACATGCACCGGACCGCCGAATACGGCATCGCCGCGCACTGGCGTTACAAGGAAGCCAAGGGGCGCAACGGCGTTCCGCATCCGCACGCCGCCGCGGAGATCGACGACATGGCCTGGATGCGTCAGCTGCTCGACTGGCAACGGGAGGCCGCGGACCCGGGCGAGTTCCTCGAGTCACTGCGTTATGACCTTGCGGTACAAGAGATCTTCGTGTTCACCCCGAAGGGTGACGTCATCACCCTGCCCAACGGCTCCACGCCGGTGGACTTCGCCTACGCGGTGCACACCGAGGTCGGCCACCGCTGCATCGGCGCCCGGGTCAACGGTCGGCTGGTGGCGCTGGAGCGCAAGCTGGAAAACGGGGAAGTCGTCGAGGTTTTCACCTCCAAGGCGGCCAACGCCGGGCCGTCGCGGGACTGGCAGCAATTCGTGGTCTCGCCGCGCGCCAAGGCCAAGATCCGGCAGTGGTTCGCCAAGGAGCGCCGCGAGGAGGCGCTCGAATCCGGCAAGGACGCCATGGCCCGCGAGGTCCGCCGGGGCGGACTTCCGTTGCAGCGCTTGGTCAATGGCGAAACGCTCGCGGCGGTGGCCCGCGAGCTGCACTACACCGACGTCTCCGCGCTCTACACCGCGATCGGTGAGGGCCACGTGTCGGCCCGGCACGTCGTGCAGCGGCTGCTGGCCGAGCTCGGCGGCATCGACCAGGCCGAGGAGGACCTCGCCGAACGCTCCACGCCGACAACGATGTTGCGCCGCCCGCGCAGCAGCGACGACGTCGGCGTCTCGGTGCCCGGTGCGCCGGGTGTGCTGACCAAGCTGGCGAAGTGCTGCACCCCGGTGCCCGGCGACCAGATCATGGGGTTCGTCACCCGCGGCGGTGGGGTGAGCGTGCACCGCACCGACTGCACCAACGCCGCCTCGCTGCAGCAGCAGTCCGAGCGGATCATCGAAGTGCATTGGGCGCCTTCGCCGTCGTCGGTGTTTCTGGTGGCCATCCAGGTCGAGGCGCTCGACCGGCACCGGCTGCTCTCGGACGTCACCCGGGTGCTGGCCGACGAGAAGGTCAACATCTTGTCCGCGTCGGTGACCACTTCCGGTGACCGGGTTGCGATCAGCCGCTTCACCTTTGAGATGGGCGACCCCAAGCATCTCGGCCACCTGCTCAACGTCGTGCGCAACGTCGAAGGCGTGTACGACGTCTACCGCGTGACGTCCGCGGCCTAAGCCCTAGCTCAGCCGCACCGAGGTGATCTTCACCGGGTTGGTGGGCGCGCCGCTCTGCCGATTGCCGGCGATACCGGCCCGGGCGATCTTGTCCAGGGTGGCCAGCCCCGCCTGGTCGATGGTGCCCAGCACCGTGCTCTGCGGTTCCATCTCGGAATCCTGGAAGATCAAGGCGAATTGGCTGCCGTTGGTGTTGGGTCCCTCGGTGGCCATGACGATGGTGCCGCGCGGATACACCACCGTCGCGCGCAGCGCGGGGTCGTCGGGCTTGTATTGGTCGGCGGGGTACTCGTCGGCGAATTCGTAACCGGGGCCACCGGATCCGTCCACCTCGGGGCCGCCGCACAACAGCGACCCGCCATCGGGCGAGCTGATCAACCGGGCGCATTGGGTGTTGTCGAAGAATTGCTGCTTGACCAGGCTGATGAAGCTGTTCACCGTGCACGGCGACTCGGAATTGGCGAGCTGGATCGCGATGTCACCGACGTTGGTGGAGATGACGGCGCCGATCTGCGGGGGAGTGGTCGACACCCGGCCCGACGGGGGCGGGTTCACCGGCCGGCTGACCGGATCGGGCACGGACCGGTACTGGCAGTCGGCACCCAGGTCGGGCGGCGGTGCGAACGCCGGCAGCGGCGGCGCCGTCGCCGACGCCGGGCCACTGGAACCGGGGTTGGATCCGGTCCTGCCGGGCGCCCGGGCCCGGGTCTGGGTGGAGGATGCCGCGCTGTCCGCGGAGCCGTGACTCTGGGTCACCAACGCGAAGACCAGCGCCGCCACCGCCGCCAGCGCCAGCGCCGACGCGCCGACGATGCCCACCAGCAAACGCCTGGAATGCGTTGGGCGGTCGGGTGCTTGCCGCGGATCCGGGCTGCCGCCGGGCTGCGGTGGCGGTGCCGGCGGGGCGAAGCCGACCGGTCCCGTCGCCGGGCTCGGCAGCGCGGCCCTGGCGGCCTCGGCGAGCTCCATCGCCGTCTGATACCGCTGTTCGGGGTCCTTGACCATGCCCCGGGCGACGACCGCGTCGAAGGCCGCGGGCACCTCGGGCGCGATCGCCGACGGTCGCGGCGGCGGGGCGTTCAGGTGCGCGTTGAGCTGTTCTTCGAGGCTGTCGCCCGCGAATGGGCGCTTGCCGGTCAGGCACTCGTGCAGCACGCAGGCCAACGAGTAGACGTCGGCACGATGATCGGTTTTGCCCTTGAAGCGCTCGGGCGCCATGTAGGCGACGGTGCCCATCGTGGCGCCGGTCTGCGTGAGCTGAGTGTCGGCCTCCGCGCGGGCAAGGCCGAAGTCGATCAGGTAGACGAAGTTGCGCGCGGTGGTGATCAAGATGTTCATCGGCTTGATGTCGCGGTGGATCAAGCCCGCCTGTCGCGCGCTATCCAGCGCTGCCGCAACCTGTTCGATGACCGCTACCGTCTGCTCCGGGCTGAGCCGGCCGCCGCTTTCGGCGATGTAGTGCGACAGGTCGCGGCCCTCGATCAGTCGCATGTCGACGTAGAGCCGGCCGTCGATTTCGCCGTAGCCGTGAATCGGCACCACGTGCGGGTCGGTGAGGCCGGCCGCGATGCGGGCCTCACGGCGGAAACGCTGCTGGAAGTCCTGATCCTCGGCCAGATGCGGCGGGAGCACTTTGAGCGCCACCACCCGGTCTGTGGTCGCGTCGTAGGCCCGGTAGACCCGGCCCATGCCGCCGCGTCCCAACAGGTCCAGTATTCGGTAATGGCCGAATGTGTCCGGATCCAGATTCACCCAACGACCATAAGCCGTCGGCGGTGCACGTCGGGCGAATCCCGCCGATCAGAGGGCGTTTCGCGCCCGGCGCACGCGCCGCGCTTGCGATCGGCGCTAGTCGAGCAGCAGCGAGGTGATGGTCACCTCGGTCGCGGGGGCGCCGTCTTCACCGCCGCCGGCGACGCCGGCCTTGGCGATCTTGTCCAATGTGGCCAGGCCGTCGGGCTGGATGGTGCCGAACACGGTGTATTGCGGCGGCAGCTGGGAGTCCTTGTATACCAGGAAGAATTGGCTGCCGTTGGTGCCGGGCCCGGCGTTGGCCATGGCCAGCGTGCCGCGCGGATAGAGGACGGGCTCCTGCGCCTTGGGGTCGTTCGGCGGGTACTGGTCGGTCGGGTACTCGTTGGCGAATTGATAGCCCGGACCGCCGGTGCCCTCGCCCTTGGGGTCGCCGCACTGCAGCACGCCCAGGCCCTGGGAGGTGGTCAACCGGTGGCATTTGGTGTTGTCGAAGTATTTCTGGCCGATCAGGCTCGCGAAACTGTTGACCGTGCAGGGTGATTCGTTGTTCGCCAGCATCAGGCCGATGTGGCCCTGATTGGTCACCATGCTGGCGCTCACCTGGGCCGGATCGGTCGGCACCTTGCCGGTTCGCGGCGGCTTGACCTGCTTGGCGGCCGGCTCGGGGGAGGCCGGGTACTGACAGTTGGCGCCCAGGTCGGCCGACGGCTTGAACGGCGGCAGCGGCGCGGCGTTCGGGGTCGGCCCCGCGGGGGTCGTGGACTCCGGTGAGCTGGTGCTGCTGGTGGTCGTTGACGCCGCGGTGTTGCTCTTGTGGTCGTGCTTGGTGTTGACGATCGTGATCACCACCGCCACGATCACGGCCACGGCGACGATCGAGGCGGCCGCGATCAGCACGATCCGGCGCGTCTTGGCTTGCTTCGCGCGCCTCTCCAGCTGCCGTTCGAGCTTGCGTTTGGCGTTGGCGCGTCGCTGTTCGTTGGTCGGCACGGCCGCTATGCCTCCATGCTTGTGAAGTCGGAGTCCCGTAGACGGGTGAGGTGCCAGCTCAGGCTAATGTGGGCGCCGCGACTCGTGTCAAGTGGGGCCCGTGGGAAACTGGGAAGCGTGTTGATCACCGGATTCCCCGCCGGCATGTTGCAGTGCAACTGCTACGTGGTGGCCGAACGGCCTGGGACGGACGCCGTCATCGTGGATCCGGGACAGCGGGTGATGGGCGCGCTGCGCAACATCCTGGACAAGAACCGGTTGACGCCGGCCGCGGTGCTGCTCACCCACGGCCACATCGACCACATGTGGTCGGCGCAGAAGGTGTCCGACACCTACGGTTGCCCGACCTACATCCATCCCGAGGACAGGTTCATGCTCACCGACCCGATCTACGGCCTGGGCCCGCGCCTGGCGCAGATGGTCGCGGGCGCGTTCTGGCGGGAGCCCAAGCAGGTCGTCGAGTTGGACCGCGACGGCGACAAGCTGGACCTGGGCAGCGTGACCGTCAACGTCGACCACACGCCCGGGCACACCCGGGGATCGGTGATCTTTCGGGTCGACGGGGGGACGAAGGACGGGAAAGACTTGGTGTTCACCGGTGACACGCTCTTCGAGCGCGCGGTGGGGCGCACCGACCTGTTCGGCGGCAGCGGCCGCGACCTGCTGACCTCGATCGTCGACAAGCTGCTGGTGCTCGATGACGACACCGTGGTGCTGCCCGGGCACGGCAACTCCACCACCATCGGCGCCGAGCGCCGCCTCAACCCGTTCCTCGAAGGCCTGTAGCCCGTGCCGGAGTTCGCTGCGCCCAAGGGCGTGCCCGACTATGTCCCGCCGGACTCGGCGCAATTCGTCGCGGTGCGCGACGGCCTGCTGGGTGCCGCCCGCCGGGCCGGCTACGGCGATATCGAGCTGCCCATCTTCGAGGACACGGCGCTGTTCGCCCGCGGCGTCGGTGAGTCCACCGACGTGGTGTCCAAGGAGATGTACACGTTCGCCGACCGCGGCGACCGCTCGGTGACGCTGCGGCCCGAGGGCACCGCCGGGGTGGTGCGTGCGGTCATCGAGCACGGGCTGGACCGCGGCGCGCTGCCGGTCAAACTCTGTTACGCGGGGCCGTTTTTCCGCTACGAGCGTCCGCAGGCCGGCCGCTATCGCCAGCTGCAGCAGGTCGGAGTGGAGGCGATCGGCGTCGACGACCCGGCCCTGGACGCCGAGGTGATCGCCATTGCCGACGCCGGTTTCCGTTCGCTCGGGCTCGACGGCTTCCGCCTGGAGATCACCTCGCTGGGCGATGACAGCTGCCGCCCGCAGTACCGGGAACTGTTGCAGGAGTTCCTCTTTGGTCTCGACCTGGACGAGGAGACCCGGCGCCGGGCGCAGCTCAATCCGCTGCGAGTGCTCGACGACAAGCGGCCGGAGGTGCGCGCCATGACGGCCGCAGCGCCGGTGCTGCTCGATCACCTGTCCGACGCGGCCAAGCAGCACTTCGACACCGTGCTGGCGCATCTGGACGCGATGGGCGTGCCTTACGTCATCAACCCGCGCATGGTCCGCGGGCTGGACTACTACACCAAGACGACCTTCGAGTTCGTGCACGACGGACTGGGCGCGCAGTCCGGCATCGGTGGTGGTGGTCGCTACGACGGCCTGATGCGCCAGTTGGGCGGACAAGACCTGTCCGGCATCGGGTTTGGGCTCGGGGTGGACCGCACGCTGCTGGCGCTGCGCGCCGAGGGAAAAAGTGCGGGGGAGGCCGCGCGCTGCGAGGTGTTCGGCGTGCCGCTGAGCGAGCAGGCCAAGTTGCGCCTGGCGGTGCTGGCCGCGCAGTTGCGCGGCGGCGGTGTGCGCGTCGACATGGCCTACGGCGACCGCGGACTCAAGGGCGCGATGCGCGCGGCCGACCGCTCGGGCGCCCGGATCGCGTTGGTCCTCGGCGACCGCGATCTCGAGTCCGGCACGGTCGGGGTGAAGGATCTCGGGACCGGGGAGCAGGTCCCCGTCGCGCTGGATTCCGTTGTCGACGAGGTGCTCGGGCGGCTCAGCCGCTAACTTGTCGCCCGCGCTGCTTTAATCGAACACATGTTCGAAGAGGTGCGGGCGCGGTTCGACGAGCTCATCGAGCGCCAATACCCGTCGGCGACGCCGGTGTCGGTGGGGCTGTTGGAGCGGATCGGCGGCGCCGCGCGGGCGGAGAATCGGGCGGCGGCCGCGCTGTTGGTGGCGATTGGTGAGTTGTTCGCCTATCGGTTGTCGCGGTGTGCCGAGACCGAGGAGTGGGCGATCGACACCGAGGCGGCGGTGGGTGCGGAGGTGGCCGCCGAGCTGCGGATCAGCCAGGGCCTGGCCGCGAGCCGGGTGCGGTACGCGCGGGCGATGCGGGAACGGTTGCCGAAGGTGGGTGCGGTGTTCAAGTCCGGGGATATCGACTTTCGGATGTTTGCCACCTTGGTGTTTCGTACGGACCTGATCACCGACCC
>NZ_LZKY01000407.1:0-1173 GCF_001673055.1 Mycobacterium sp. 1245801.1 | reverse complement strand
GACGCTACCCCGCTGGTAACCTCTCCACGCCGGTTCAAGCCGACGCTGCGGTGCAATTTGCCGCCGTTCGCTCGTCGAGCGCCTGATCGATCAATGTGGTACTGGAATGCCGTCGCAGAGTTATCGAGCCGCTAGGCGCGCTCGCGTCACCAGGCGGATTCGCCATCGATGGTCGCGAGGTCTCGCATGGGTAGAAAATTACGGGCGGACGCCGTTGGCCGCTATTCACTATGTACTAGCCTCGACGCAGCGCAGACACGGCTTCATCTCACTAGCGAATCCCAGCGACGTCAGGCCGGTCCGACGACGATCTGCCTCAAACCGATGCTGACGGCCGCATAAAGTCGGTGGTCTTACGCCAGCGATCAGTCACCTTCGAGATAAAGAATCTGCGCCGTTCGCCGGGGTGAAGTGAGCGAAGCGCTGCCTCGGCTTAGCATTCGGACATGCGCGATATCGAAGCGATTGACGCCGATCTGCAGTTGGTGTCGCGCGCTTGGTGCGCGGCTTTGGTGGCAAATGATCACGCACCGAGTACCACCCTGATCGACCAGCTTCGCGAGGAGCGACAGCAGTGAGGCGCTGCGTCCGGAACTGACATGACCGGATACCACTAGAGGTAGCGTCGTAGCTGGTCGGAAGCATAGACGGCGGGTTGGCGGGTGGTGCGATGCAACTGATCGAGCTAAGCATTGGCGATCTCATCGCCAGAGCTGGCGGTGACCCATGGGCGATCAACCAGAGCTTGCAGGCCGGTAGCCCTTTTCAGATCTCTCAACTGGCAGAGGCTTTCCATGCTGCCGGCCGATGCTCCACCGCAGCCCAAGAAGAATTCGAACAGGCCCGCAAGCGCTTCGACATGGCCTGGAATCACCAGAACGGTGATCACCCGATCAACGGCTCCGCTGAAGTGCAGCGGTTGACGAAATCCCTTGGCTTGCAGACAGAACAGCTGCCCAAGATCGGTAGCGACCTGGAGAACATTGCCGCCGCCTTAGCTGAGGCGCAAAAAGCCGGGGCACGCCGGATCGCCACGTTGGAACACGAGTTGCAAGGGCTCGACAACATCATCGACGCCGCGGAGCACGATCTGCAGAATGGCCACCCCGACGCGAAGACCGAGGCCTTTCTGAAGAAATTGATCGATGATGCGAAAGCCGATGCCGCCGATGA
>NZ_LZKY01000406.1:0-8218 GCF_001673055.1 Mycobacterium sp. 1245801.1 | reverse complement strand
GCTCGGCGCCCCGGGGGGCGAAGGCCTTGGACACCAGGCGGCGCAGCCGGTGATGCGCGTCGCCGTCGAGGCCGAGGATATTGCTGATCGCCCGGTCCCACAGCGGGCCGGAGGTGACGCCCTGCAGGTCGAGCCCGAGGCCGCGCGCGGTGACGAATCTGCTGTCGCGCAACACGGTTCGAACCAGTTCGTAGCTGAGCACTTCCGGCCCGTGCGGGCCGATGGCGATCGGCGACAGCTCGCGGGCGGCGTCGATGATGCGGTGCGCGTCGTCGGGGTCGGTGAGGTGGTCGTAGGCAATGACGGGCAGGCCGGCGTCGAAAACGTTCGGGCGGGTGGTCGTTTGGGCGATTGTCATCGGGGTCTCCTCGGTCGGGTTTAGTCGACTATCCGGCCCGGCGCGGCGAAGACCATCCGCCGCGGCGCGCATATCTGCGCACCCGGGGGTCGTAGATCCGGATGCCCGCCCGTGGTGGATCTGCGCGCATTGGCCGATGTTTTGCCCCGTCGAGGGCGTAATCCTGGCTAACATGAGCCAACACGCGGAGATAACGCCGCTAACCTGGGACGATTTGGGCGTGGTCGAGTTGCTGCCGACCGGCACGGTGACATTGCTGCTGGCCGATGTCGAGGGCTCGACGCGGCTGTGGGAAACGCAACCCACACAAATGACCGACGCGCTGGCTCAGCTGAACAAAATCGTGAACGAGTCGGTCGCGGCGCATGACGGGGTGCGCCCGCTCGAACAGGGTGAGGGCGATAGCTTTGTGGCCGCCTTTGCCCGGGCATCGGATGCGGTGGCGTGTGCGCTGGAGTTGCAGCGCGCCCCGTTGGCGCCCATCCGGGTACGCATCGGCATACACACCGGTGAAATCCAATTGCGCGACGACGCCAACTACGCGGGCCCGACGATCAATCGCACCGCGCGGTTGCGCGATCTCGCGCACGGAGGGCAGACCGTGTTGTCGGGCGCGACCGAATCGATGGTGGTGGACCGGCTGCCCGACGGCGTGTGGCTCGCCGACCTGGGTAGCTACCCGTTGCGCGATGTACCGCGTCCGGAGCGTGTTGTCCAAGTGTGCCACCCGGATCTGCGCAATGACTTCCCGCCGCTTCGGGTGCGCACTGTGGTTGCGTCGCACAACCTTCCGGCACAGCTAACCAATTTTATCGGGCGCCAAGAGCAAATGAGGGAGTTGGAGCAACTGGTTGGCGGCAACCGGCTGGTCACCTTGACCGGCGCGGGCGGCGCGGGCAAGACCAGGCTTTCCGTGGAAGTCGCCGCTGCACTTAACGGCGAATTTTCCGATGGGATCTGGTACGTCGACCTGGCCCCCATCACCAATTCCGCTGTGGCGCCATTGACAGTCGCCCGCACCTTAGGGCTGCCCGATCAGCCTGGCCGCTCCACGATGGACCTGCTCTTACGGTTCTTCGGCGACAAACGGATGTTGCTGGTGCTGGACAACTGTGAGCATCTGCTCGACGCATGCGTAGCGATGGTCGTCGAGTTACTTGCGGCATGCCCACATCTGGCGATTCTGACGACCAGCCGTGAACCGCTCGGAGTGGCCGGCGAACTGACGTGGCGGGTCCCTTCACTGTCTCTCAACGACGAAGCGATCGAGCTGTTCACCGACCGTGCCCGTCGGGCGCGCCCCGGGTTCGTTGTGGACAAGGACAACACCGCGCAGGTGACCGAAATCTGCGCCCGCTTGGATGGCATGCCACTGGCGATCGAGCTTGCCGCGGCACGGGTTCGCGCGCTGTCGCCTGACCAGATCTTGGACAGCCTGCATGACCGGTTTCGTCTGCTGACCGGAGGTGCACGCACCGCGGTGCGCCGCCAGCAGACGCTGCGAGCGTCGGTGGATTGGTCGCATGCGCTGCTCACCGAGCCTGAGAAGGTGCTGTTTCGAAGGCTGGCGGTGTTCGCCGGTGGCTTCGACCTCGATGCCGCCCAATCCGTCGGCGCCGACGGCGAGGTGGAGCGGTATCAATTGCTGGACCAGCTAAGCCTCTTGGTCGACAAATCTTTGGTAGTCGCCGACGACACCGGCACCGGCATGCGATACCGCTTGCTGGAAACCGTACGCCAGTACGCGCAAGAAAAACTCGGCGAGTCCGGCGAGGCCGACCAGGTGCGCACCCGCCACCGCGACTACTACACCACCAGGGCTATCGCATTCGGGACTCAGGGGCTGGCCGGTGTCGATCCGCTATTACGTTGGGCGCAACGGGAAATCGAGAATCTACGAACCGCTTACGGCTGGAGCCGAGAGAACTCGGACATCGAAACAGCGATGCGGCTGATCCTTTCGCTGCAACCACTGTGGTTGCGGGCCGGCCGCGTCGGTGAAGCACTGGCGGGTTTGGACGCTGTCTTGACTGACGAAGGGCCCTTGCCTATCACACCTGCCGTGCGGGCAGGTGCGGTGATCGAGCGGCAGTTCCTCGCTGCTTGGTTGGGCCTTCCAACGGAATTGAGTGCTGCACAGGACGCATTGGGCGTCGCTCGTCAGCTCAACGACCCGGCATTGATCACCCGCGCCCTCATCACATGCGGGATGAGCGCCGTCTACACGCCCGATGTGGTCCAGCGCTACTTCGCCGAAGCAACCGAACTGGTCCGCGCGGCTGGAGACCGGTGGACTCTATGCCAAATCTTGAGCCACCAGGCGACGGTTGGCGCCATGTCCGGTGAACCGACCGCAGCACGTGCGGCCGCCGAGGAAGGACGCGACCTCGCCGATGCGCTCGGCGATCGGTTCTACTCACGGAACTGCCGAACCTGGCTCGTCGTAGCGCTGATGATGCAGGGAAACCTTGCCGAAGCGGCCGAAATCGCACGTTGCTTGGCTATAGAGGCCGCGGAGGCCGGGGATGTGTTGATGAATGCTTATGGATGCCTGGTGCATGGCGTGGTACTGGCCCGCCAAGGGCACGGGCCGGCCGCACACGCAGCGGGGCAATCCGCGGGGGTAGCCGCAGAGGTGCTGGGTGGAGTTTCCGAAGACTCGGTGTACGCGGTCCTGGCTGACGCCGCGTTGGCCTCCGGTGATGGGTCTTCGGCAATGCGGTTCTGCGAGATGGCATGGGAGCACAGCAATCCGCTGCGGGAAGTGTTCACCAGATCCACCGCCCCGCTCGCCCAGGCGGCCTTAGCAAGCGGTGATGTGCCCACAGCGCGCCGCTGGGCCGACGAGAACATTGCACTGACACCGGGCTGGCAACGAGTGCCGGCGCTGGTAGTACGCGCCTACATTGCGATGGCCCAAGGTGACCCGGGGCAGGCCGAGCGTGACGCTCACGAGGCTCTCACGATCGCCGACGGCACCCGCGGATATTTGCATGTTGACGACGCCTTGGAATGTCTTGCCCGCTTGGCCGCCGCCAACGGCAGTCACCAGCACGCGGCGCGTCTGTTGGGCGCAGCGGAGACCATACGGCAGCGGATGGACCACCCTCGCTTCCCGATGTATGAGACAGAGTACGCGTCCACCGTGGCGAAGATCCGGGAAGCACTGGAACAGACAGACTTTGACGCCGCCTGGGCCGAGGGGGCCGCTTTATCCACCGAGGAAGCGATCGCCTACGCCCAACGTGGCCGCGGCGAGCGGAGGCGCCCGGCCACCGGCTGGGACTCCCTGACTCCGATGGAAACCGATGTGGTGCGCCTGGTGCAGGAAGGCTTGGGCAACAAGGAGATCGGGGCCCGGCTGTTCATCTCACCGCGCACCGTGCAGACCCACCTGACGCACGTCTACGCCAAGCTCGGCCTGACGTCCCGGGTCCAGCTCGTTCAAGAAGCCGGTCGCCGCGCTTGAATCACTTTGCCGCGACCACGAATCCGTTGATGATCGTGTTGATGTCGGTTGACTGCGCGGCGGCCTGATCGGCGAAGCCGGTGATGGTCAGCTGCACCAGGTACCGCTGGTGGGCGGGTGGCGATCCGGTCGCGATGACGATGCGGTTCCAGCTGTGCAGCCGCATGCCACCCTCGAGGTCGTAGCTGCCCTGGATCATCGAGGAGGGAAAGCCGTTGTAGGGCGCGCCGGAGGCGTCCAGCTGCTTGAAGTTCGGGAACAGTTGCGCGTCGTCGTTGCCGTGCTTGATCACCTGGGCCGGGTCGAACTCGCCGTTGAGCTTGAACACCACCAGGCGCGCCGTCGGAAATTTGCCGCCTTGGGAGATGATCAGCGTTTGTGGGCTGATGTTCGGGCTGGTGAACGGCGACCAGCCCGGCGGTGTCGGTATCGACACCGTCAGGTCGGGCAGCGAACCCGGTGCCACCGGTTCCCCGGTCACCCCGATGCCCTGCAGATACTGCGACAACGGAACCGGCTTCTCGGCCGGCTTGGTCGTCGTCGCCGTCGACGTCGTCGACAGGATCGATTGGTAGTCAGTCGGTTTCGGTGCACAGCCGCCGGACGAGAAAGCCGCCGCAATCATCGCGGCAGCGGCCATGCGCCGGCCGAGCCGAGTCACAGAATCTCGCGGACCGCGTCGATCGGGCGGGCCAGCCGAGTGCCCTTCGGGGTGACGACGAAGGGGCGTTCGATGAGGATGGGGTGTTCGACCATGGCGTCGAGCAACTGATCGTCGGTGGCGTCGGCGAGGTTGAGCTCGTCGTAGAGGGATTCCCGCTTGCGCACCGCGGTGCGCACGTCGATGCCGGCGTCGCGGATCATCTTCACCAGCTCGCCACGCGACGGCGGGGTCTTGAGGTATTGGACGACGGTGGGCTCAATGCCGTTGTCGCGCAACAGGTCCAGCGTCTTGCGGGAGGTGCTGCATTTGGGGTTGTGGTAGATGACAGAGTCGGCCATCTAGGCGTCTCCGTCGAAAAGCCCTGTGACCGAGCCGTTTTCGAAGACGGCGCGGATGGTGCTGGCCAGCAGCGGCGCGATCGACAGCACCGTGAGCTGCGGGAAGCGCTTCTCCTCGCCGATGGGCAGGGTGTTCGTCACGATCACTTCCCGGGCGCCGCAGGCGGCCAGCCGCTCGGCGGCCGGATCGGAGAGCACGCCGTGGGTCGCCGCGATGATCACGTCACCGGCGCCCTCGTCGCGCAGCAACTTGACCGCGCCGGCGATGGTGCCACCGGTGTCGATCATGTCGTCGATCAGCACGCAGGTGCGGCCGGCCACCTCGCCGACGACGCGGTTGGACACCACCTGGTTGGGCACCCGCGGGTCGCGGGTCTTGTGGATGAAGGCCAGCGGGACGCCGCCCAGCGCGTCGGCCCATTTCTCGGCGATGCGCACCCGGCCGGAGTCGGGCGAGACGACCACCATGTTGCCGTCGGGGTAGTTGTCGCGGATGTAGCCGGTCAGCAGATTCTGTCCCCGCATGTGGTCGACGGGTCCGTCGAAGAAGCCCTGGATCTGGTCGGTGTGCAGGTCGACGGTAACGATCCGGTCCGCGCCCGCGGTCTTGAGCAGGTCGGCGACCAGCCGCGCCGAGATCGGCTCGCGACCCCGGTGCTTCTTGTCCTGCCGGGCGTACGGGTAGAACGGCATGACGGCGGTGATCCGCTTGGCGCTGCCCCGCTTGAGGGCGTCGATCATGATCAGCTGTTCCATCAGCCAGTTGTTGACCGGATCCGGCGCCGACTGCAGGACGAACGCGTCGCAGCCGCGCACGGATTCGTGGAACCGCACGAAGATCTCGCCGTTGGCGAACTCGCGCGCCGTCTGAGCGGTGACGTGGACGTCGAGCTCCTTGGCCACCTGCTCCGCCAGCTCCGGATGCGCACGGCCGGAGAAGAGCATCAAATTTTTGCGGTTATCGGTCCAGTCGTGGCTCAACGCACTGCCCTCGCCATATCGGGGTGGGGAATGGAACGCCCCATCGTACGAGGCGAATCGTACGGAAATGTGGCCGGGTTGCCAGCGAACGAATGCACGGTGTCTAGTCGGCTTCTGGCGCGGGGCCCGCTGTGGCGGTTTGACCGGCGGCTTTCTCGGCGGCCTCGGCCGCTTGCGCGGCCGCACTGCCGGGGCGCTTGCGCCGCACCCAACCCTCGATGTTGCGCTGCGGACCGGCGGAGACCGCCAGGGTCCCGGGTGGGACGTCGTTGCGCACCACCGTGCCCGCGCCGGTGTAGGCGCCGTCGCCGACCGTCACCGGCGCCACGAACATGGTGTCCGAGCCGGTGCGCACGTGCGAGCCGATGGTGGTCCGCCGCTTCGATTCGCCGTCGTAGTTGACGAACACGCTGGACGCGCCGATGTTGCTGTGTTCGCCGATGTCGGCGTCCCCGACGTAGGTCAGGTGCGGCACCTTGGACCCGGTGCCGATGGTGGCGTTCTTGGTCTCGACGAACGCCCCGAGCTTGCCGTCGTCGCCCAGCACAGTGCCCGGCCGCAGGTAGGTGAAGGGGCCGACGGTCGCGCCGGCCCCGATGGACGACGACGTGCCGTGGGTGCGCACCACCGAGGCGCCGTCACCGACGCTGACGTCGGTCAGGGTGGTGTCCGGCCCGACGACGCAATGCGCGCCGACCTGGGTGCGGCCCAGCAGCTGCGTGCCCGGGTGGACGACGGTGTCGCGACCGATCGTGACGTCGACGTCGATCCAGGTGGTGGCGGGGTCGACGACGGTGACGCCGGCCATCTGGTGGGCCGCGATGATGCGGCGGTTGAGCTCGGCGCCCAGCTGGGCGAGCTGGACGCGGTTGTTGACGCCGGCCACCAGCGCGCTGTCGTCGACGTGGCGGGCGTGGATGGCCAGGCCGTCGCCGCGCAGGATGGCGATGACGTCGGTCAGGTAGAGCTCCTGCTGGGCGTTGTTGGAGCTCAACCGGTTCAGCGCCGAGCGCAGCGCCGCGGTGTCGAAGGCGTAGACGCCCGCGTTGACCTCGCGTATCTCGCGCTGCGAGGGCGTGGCGTCGGCGTGTTCCACGATCGCCATCACCTCGTTGTCCTGCGTGCGCAAGATGCGGCCGTAGCCGCTCGGGTCGCTCACCGTCGTGGTCAGCACCGTGACCGCGGCCGGCGCGGCGCTGTGGCTGGCGATCAGGTCGGCCAGGGTGTCGGCGTCGAGCAGCGGGGTGTCCCCCGAGGTGACGACGAGCACTCCGGCGTAGTCGGCGGGCAGTGCGGACAGCCCGCACAGGACCGCGTCGCCGGTGCCGCGGGGCCGGTCCTGCAGCGCCACGTCGATGGGACGTCCCAGGGCGTCGGCCCAGTCGGCGACCAGCGGTGCGATGCGCTCGTGGTCGTGGCCCAACACGACGGCCAGGTGCTGGGGGGCCACCTTGGCGATCGCGTGCAGCAGGTGGGCCAGCATGCTGCGCCCACCGATGGTGTGCAGGACTTTCGGGGTGTCCGACCGCATCCGGGTGCCGGGCCCGGCCGCTAGCACCAGGACCGCGGTGTCACCAGGAGACGACATCGACCCTCCTCGTTGGGTTTGTCCGCGCGGGCTGCGCGCGTCAAGCGCCGACACGCCGTCAAGCGTGTCACCTCAGCTGCGGTGAAGGCAAAAACCGAGCCGTAGAACGACTCTTCAGGTCAACCCGTCGAGTGTGGGCCCTGCGCATGGAACCGGGCTTCGTTTCGTGCCCAGGCTCCACACTCGATGCGGACGAAGCTCCGTCGCCAGGACTCGAACCTGAACTATCTGAACCAAAATCAGAGGTGCTGCCGATTACACCACGACGGATCGCTAACCCACGGCGAGCGGCGGGTTGGGACCGCTCGCGCCAAGAAGACTTTAGTCCGACGACGGTGCGGGCCGCTTGCGGGCTGATGAGGAGTCGGACAATTCCCGACCAGTCCGACGACGGTGCGGGCCGCTTGCGGGCTTATGAGGAGTCGGACAATTCCCGACCAGTCCGACGCCGATGCGGGCCGCTTGTCCGCTGATCACCGATACGCTGATTGACGTGGCCGTGCTGGACCCCCAAACACAAAAGTACCCGGACAAAGAGGTACGGGCACCGCGCGCGCGGATGACCGGCACCGAGCGCCGCCAGCAGCTGATCGGCATCGCCCGCACGCTGTTCGCCGAGCGCGGGTACGAGGGCACCTCGATCGAGGAGATCGCGCTGCGGGCCAATGTGTCCAAGCCGGTCGTCTACGAGCACTTCGGCGGCAAGGAAGGCCTGTACGCCGTCGTCGTCGACCGCGAGATGTCGGCGCTGCTGGACATGATCACGTCGTCGCTGACCAACAACCGGTCCCGGGTGCGCGTCGAACGGGTCGCGCTGGCG
>NZ_LZKY01000405.1:0-12342 GCF_001673055.1 Mycobacterium sp. 1245801.1 | reverse complement strand
GCGCGCCGGTGGTCACCACTCCTGGGAAGACCTCGACGACCTGCTGTTGGCGACCTACTCGGAATTGCGGTCGCGCCCCAACATCACCGTCTGCGTCGGCGGCGGCATCGGCACGCCCGAGCGGGCGGCCGAATACCTGTCCGGGCGCTGGGCGCAGGCGTACGGCTTCCCGCTGATGCCCATCGACGGCATCCTGGTCGGCACCGCGGCGATGGCCGCCAAGGAGGCGACCACCTCGCCGTCGGTCAAGCGCATGCTGGTCGAAACCCAGGGCACCGACCAGTGGATCGGCGCCGGGAAAGCCTCGGGCGGAATGGCATCCAGCCGCAGCCAGCTCGGCGCGGACATCCACGAGATCGACAACAGCGCCTCGCGGTGCGGCCGGCTGCTCGACGAGGTCGCCGGTGACGCGGACGCCGTCGCGGAGCGTCGCGACGAGATCATCGCCGCGATGGCCAACACCGCCAAGCCGTACTTCGGCGATGTCGGTGAGATGACCTACCTGCAATGGCTGCAGCGCTACGTCGAATTGGCCATCGGCGACGGCGATTCCACCGCCGACACCGCCTCGCCGGGCAGCCCGTGGCTGGCCGACACCTGGCGCGACCGTTTCCAGCAGATGCTGCAACGCGCCGAGGCGCGGTTGGCCCCACAGGATTTCGGCCCCATCGAGACGCTGTACAACGACGAGGCCCTGCTGGAGAACCCCGGGGCGGCGATTGACCTGCTGCTCGACCGCTACCCCGACGCCGAGACGGTCCAGCTGCACCCGGCCGACGTGCCGTTCTTCGTCACCCTGTGCAAGACGCCGGGCAAGCCGGTCAACTTCGTGCCGGTGATCGACAAGGACGTGCGGCGTTGGTGGCGCAGCGACTCGCTCTGGCAGGCGCACGACGCCCGCTACGACGCCGACCAGGTCTGCATCATCCCGGGCACCGCGGCCGTCGCCGGCATCACCCGGATGGACGAGCCCATCGGTGAGCTACTGGACCGCTTCGAGCAGGCGGCCATCGACGAGGCGCTCGCCGCCGGACTGGAGCCCAAGGCCGTCACGTCACGCCGGACCGGTCGCGCCGACGTCACCGGGCCGCTGGCCGTCGTGCTGGACGCCCCCGACGTCCAGTGGGCCGGCCGCACCGCGACCAACCCGGTGCATCGCATCGCCGACCCCGCCGAGTGGCTGGTGCACGACGGACCCGAGAGCCGCCGCGCCACCCATTCGTCCACCGGGGCGCGGCTGCAGGTCGAAGGCGACCGCGTCGTCCTCAGTGTGCCCGTCTCGGGCACCTGGATCGACATCCCATTCACGTTGCCGCCCAACACCGTTGACGGCGCAACCCCGGTGGTCTCCACCGAGGACGCCGCCACGGCCATGCGGGCGGTGCTGGCCATCGCGGCGGGCGTCGACGGCCCGGACTTCTTGCCCGCGGTGACCGACGGCACGGCCACCGTCACCGTCGACTGGGACCCCGAGCGGGTCGCCGACCACACCGGTGTCACGGCCACCTTCGGAGAACCGTTGGCGCCCAGCCTCACCACTGTGCCCGACGCGCTCGTCGGGCCATGCTGGCCGGCCGTCTTCTCGGCGATCGGCTCGGCCGTCACCGATGCCGGCGTCCCGGTCGTCGAGGGCCTGCTGAGCCTGGTGCACCTGGATCACGCCGCCCACATGGTCGGCGGCCTGCCGAAGGTCCGGTCCCAATTGACCATCGCCGCAACGGCTTCGGCGGCCATCGACACGGACATGGGACGCGTCGTCCCCGTCTCGGTGACCATCGCCGACACCGACGGTCAGGTGATCGCTACCCTTGCCGAGCGTTTCGCCATCCTGGGCCGCACCGGCGCCGCCGAACTGGCCGACCCGACCCGCGCGGGTGGTGCGGTCTCGCCGAACGCGACCGACACCCCGCGTCGACGCCGCCGCGACGTCTCCATCACCGCTCCGGTCGACATGCGTCCGTTCGCGGTGGTCTCCGGTGACCACAACCCCATTCACACCGACCGGGCCGCCGCGCTGCTGGCCGGCCTGGAATCGCCGATCGTGCACGGCATGTGGCTGTCGGCCGCCGCCCAGCACGCGGTGACCGCCACCGATGGCCAGGCCCGCCCGCCGGCGCGGCTGATCGGCTGGACCGCCCGCTTCCTGGGCATGGTGCGCCCCGGCGACGAGGTCGCGTTCCGCGTCGACCGTGTCGGAATCGACCAGGGCGCTGAGGTTTTGGAGGTCGCCGCCAAGGTCGGATCGGATCTGGTGATGTCGGCGACGGCCCGCCTGGCGGCCCCGCACACCGTCTACGCCTTCCCCGGCCAGGGCATTCAGCACAAGGGCATGGGCATGGACGTGCGGGCCCGGTCCAAGGCCGCCCGCAAGGTGTGGGACAAGGCCGACAAGTTCACCCGCGAGACCCTCGGCTTCTCGGTGCTGCACGTGGTCCGGGACAACCCGACCAGCATCATCGCCAGCGGTGTGCACTACAACCACCCCGAGGGCGTGCTGTACCTGACGCAGTTCACCCAGGTCGCGATGGCCACGGTGGCCGCCGCGCAGGTCGCCGAGATGCGCGAGCAGGGCGCCTTCGTGGAGGGCGCGATCGCCTGCGGCCACTCCGTCGGTGAGTACACCGCGCTGGCCTGCGTGACGGGCATCTACGAGCTGGAAGCCTTGCTGGAGACCGTGTTTCATCGCGGCTCGAAGATGCACGACATCGTGCCGCGCGACGAGCTGGGCCGGTCCAACTACCGGCTGGCGGCGATCCGGCCGTCGCAGATCGACCTGCCCGACGACGAGGTCCCGGGTTTTGTCGCGGAAATCGCCGAGCGCACGGGCGAGTTCCTGGAGATCGTCAACTTCAACCTGCGCGGTTCCCAGTACGCGATCGCCGGCACGGTGCGCGGCCTGGAAGCGCTCGAGGAAGAGGTGGAGCGGCGCCGCGAGATCACCGGCGGCAAGCGCTCATTCATCTTGGTGCCCGGCATCGACGTGCCCTTCCACTCGCGCGTGCTGCGGGTCGGTGTGGCGGAGTTCCGGCGGTCACTGGACCGGGTCATGCCGCGCGACAAGGATCCCGACGTCATCATCGGCCGGTACATCCCGAACCTGGTGCCGCGTCCGTTCACCCTGGACCGCGACTTCATCCAGGAGATCCGCGACCTGGTGCCGGCCGAGCCGCTCGACCCGATCCTCGCCGACTACGACACCTGGCTCGCCGAGCGCCGCATCGAGATGGCCCGCATCGTCCTGATCGAGCTGCTGGCATGGCAATTCGCCAGCCCGGTGCGCTGGATCGAAACCCAGGACTTGCTGTTCACCGAGGAGGCCGCCGGCGGTCTCGGTGTGGAGCGGTTCGTCGAGATCGGGGTGAAGTCCGCGCCGACCGTCGCGGGCCTGGCCACCAACACCCTCAAGCTGCCCGAATACGCCCACAGCACAGTCGAAGTGCTCAACGCCGAGCGTGACGCGGCGGTGCTGTTCGCCACCGACACCGACCCCGAGCCGGAGCCGGAGGACGAGCCGGCGGCGGATGATTCCGCCGCATCCGCGGCGGAGGCGGCGCCCCTGCCTAATGTCGCCCCCGCCGTCGCTCCGGCTGGCGCCGGAGCGGCGTCGGGTGCTCGGCCGGACGACATCGGGTTCGATGCCGCCGACGCCACGCTGGCGCTGATCGCGCTGTCGGCCAAGATGCGCATCGACCAGATCGAGGAGCTGGACTCCATCGAATCGATCACCGACGGCGCGTCGTCGCGACGCAACCAGCTGCTGGTGGACCTGGGCTCGGAGCTGAACCTGGGCGCCATCGACGGCGCCGCCGAAGCCGACCTGGCCGGGCTGCGCGCGCAGGTCACCAAGCTGGCTCGCACCTACAAGCCTTACGGCCCAGTGCTTTCCGATGCCATCAACGATCAGTTGCGCACGGTGCTGGGGCCCTCGGGTAAGCGGCCCGCCGCCATCGCCGAGCGGGTCAAGAAGACCTGGGAGCTCGGCGAGGGTTGGGCCAAGCACGTCACCGTGGAGGTCGCGCTGGGAACCCGCGAGGGCACCAGTGTCCGGGGTGGCGCCATGGGCCACCTGCACGAGGGTGCACTGGCCGACGCCGCCTCCGTCGACAAGGTGATCGACGCCGCGGTGGCATCCGTCGCCGCGCGGCGCGGTATCGCGGTGGCGCTGCCATCTTCGGGCGGTGGCGGCGGCGGTGCGACCATCGACGCCGCCGCGCTGGGCGAATTCACCGAGCAGATCACCGGCCGCGACGGCGTGCTGGCCTCGGCGGCGCGCCTGGTGCTCAACCAGCTGGGCCTCGACGACCCGGTCAGCGCGTCGGCTAGCCTGTCCAAGGCCACCGACGCCGAGCTCATCGACCTGGTGACCGCCGAACTCGGCGCCGACTGGCCGCGGCTGGTGGCACCGGTGTTCGATCCGAAGAAGGCCGTGCTGTTCGACGACCGGTGGGCCAGCGCGCGCGAGGACCTGGTCAAGCTGTGGCTGACCGACGAGGGCGACATCGATGCCCGGTGGGTGGAATTGTCCGAAAGGTTCGAGGGCGCAGGCCATGTCGTGGCCACCCAGGCCACCTGGTGGCAGGGCAAGGCCCTGTCCGCGGGTCGTCAGATCCACGCGTCGTTGTACGGCCGCATCGCGGCCGGGGCCGAGAACCCGGATCAGGGCCCGTACAGCAGCGAGGTCGCCGTGGTGACGGGCGCGTCCAAGGGTTCGATCGCCGCATCGGTCGTCGGGCGCTTGCTCGACGGCGGAGCCACCGTCATCGCCACCACGTCCAAGCTCGACGACGAGCGGCTGGCGTTCTACCGCGGGCTCTACCGCGACCACGCCCGGTATGGCGCGGCGCTGTGGGTGGTGGCCGCCAACATGGCGTCCTACTCCGACATCGACGCGCTGGTCGAATGGGTGGGCACCGAGCAGACCGAAAGCCTTGGGCCGCAGTCGATTCACATCAAGGACGCGCAGACCCCGACGCTGCTGTTCCCGTTCGCCGCACCGCGGGTCGCCGGCGACCTGTCCGAGGCCGGCTCTCGCTCCGAGATGGAGATGAAGGTGCTGCTGTGGGCGGTGCAGCGCCTCATCGGTGGGCTGTCGAAGATCGGCGCCGAGCGCGACATCGCGTCCCGGCTGCACGTCGTGCTGCCGGGCTCACCGAACCGCGGAATGTTCGGCGGCGATGGCGCTTACGGCGAGGCCAAGTCGGCGCTGGACGCCTTGGTGAGTCGTTGGCACGCCGAGTCGTCCTGGGCGGCCCGGGTCAGCCTGGCGCACGCACTGATCGGGTGGACCCGCGGCACCGGGCTGATGGGCCACAACGACGCGATCGTGGACGCGGTCGAGGAGGCCGGCGTCACCACCTACTCGACCGACGAGATGGCGGCAATGCTGCTGTCCCTCTGCGACGTCGAGTCGAAGGTGGCCGCGGCGGGTGCGCCGATCAAGGCGGACCTGACCGGTGGGTTGGGCGAGGCCAACCTCGACATGGCCGAGCTGGCCGCCAAGGCCCGGGAGCAGGCCACGTCGGCATCGGACGACGCGGCCGACGAGGCCGCCGCCGAGGGCACCATCGCCGCGCTGCCGTCGCCGCCGCGTGGCTTCACCCCGGCGCCGCCTCCGGAATGGGCGGACCTCGACGTCGACCCGGCCGACCTGGTGGTCATCGTCGGTGGCGCGGAGCTCGGGCCCTACGGCTCGTCGCGGACCCGCTTCGAGATGGAGGTCGACAACGAGCTGTCGGCGGCCGGCGTCCTGGAGCTGGCCTGGACCACCGGCCTGATCCGTTGGGAGGACGACCCCCAACCCGGTTGGTACGACACGCAATCCGGTGACCTGGTCGACGAGTCCGAGTTGGTCGAGCGTTATCACGACGCCGTCGTGGAGCGTTGCGGCATCCGGGAATTCGTCGACGACGGCGCGATCGACCCCGATCACGCCTCGCCGCTGCTGGTGTCGGTGTTCCTGGACAAGGACTTCGCGTTCGTGGTGTCCTCGGAGGCCGACGCGCGCGCGTTCGTCGAGTTCGATCCCGAACACACGATCATCCGGCCGGTGCCGGACTCCAGCGACTGGCAGGTGATCCGCAAGGCGGGCACCGAGATTCGGGTGCCGCGCAAGACCAAGCTGTCGCGGACCGTCGGCGCGCAGATCCCCACCGGGTTCGACCCGACCGTCTTCGGCATCAGCCAGGACATGGCCAGCTCCACCGACCGGGTGGCGCTGTGGAACATCGTCGCGACCGTCGACGCGTTCCTGTCGTCGGGATTCACTCCGGCCGAGTTGATGCGGTGGGTGCACCCGGGCCTGGTGGCCAGCACGCAGGGCACCGGCATGGGCGGCATGACGTCGATGCAGACGATGTATCACGGCAACCTGCTCGGCCGGAACAAGCCGAACGACATCCTGCAAGAAGTTCTGCCGAATGTCGTTGCCGCACACGTCATTCAGAGTTACGTAGGCAGCTACGGCGCGATGATCCACCCGGTGGGCGCCTGCGCGACCGCGGCGGTGTCGGTCGAGGAGGGCGTCGACAAGATCCGGCTCGGCAAGGCCGAGCTGGTGGTCGCCGGTGGATTCGACGACCTGACGCTGGAAGCCATCATCGGCTTCGGTGACATGGCGGCCACCGCCGACACCTCCATGATGCGCGGCCGCGGTATCCACGACTCGAAGTTCTCCCGGCCCAACGATCGTCGCCGGCTGGGATTCCTCGAGGCGCAGGGCGGTGGCACCATCCTGCTGGCGCGCGGCGACCTGGCGCTGAAGATGGGTCTGCCGGTGCTGGCCGTGGTGGCCTACGCGCAGTCGTTCGCCGACGGCGTGCACACCTCGATCCCTGCGCCGGGGTTGGGCGCGCTGGGCGCCGGTCGCGGCGGGAAGGATTCGGCGCTGGCGCGGTCGCTGGCCAAGCTCGGGGTGGGCGCCGACGACATCGCGGTGATCTCCAAGCACGACACGTCGACGTTGGCCAACGATCCCAACGAGACCGAACTGCACGAGCGGCTCGCCGATTCGCTCGGCCGGTCCGAGGGCGCTCCGCTGTTCGTGGTGTCGCAGAAGAGCCTCACCGGGCACGCCAAGGGCGGCGCGGCGGTCTTCCAGATGATGGGCCTGTGCCAGATACTGCGCGACGGGGTGATCCCACCGAACCGCAGCCTGGACTGCGTCGACGACGAACTGGCCGGCTCGGCCCACTTCGTGTGGGTGCGCGAGACCCTGCGGCTGGGCGAGAAGTTCCCGCTCAAGGCGGGGCTGCTGACCAGCCTTGGGTTCGGCCATGTTTCGGGCTTGGTTGCGCTCGTGCATCCGCAGGCGTTCGTCGCCGCGCTCGACCCGCAGCAGCGTGCGGACTACCAGCGGCGCGCGGATGCCCGCCTGCTGGCCGGTCAGCGGCGGCTGGCGTCGGCGATCGCCGGTGGCGCGCCGATGTACGAGCGGCCGCCGAACCGTCGCTTCGACCATGACGAGTCGGAAAAGCGTCAGGAGGCCGCGATGCTGCTGAACCCGGATTCGCGCCTGGGTGACGGCGACGCCTACCGGGTCTCTGCCGGATGACGTCGGTCCGTTAGCCTGGCGACCCATGGGAATTGTCGGTGTGGGGATCGATCTCGTCTCCATCCCTGATTTCGCCGAGCAGGTCGACCAGCCGGGAACCGTTTTCTCCGAGACGTTCACCCCGGGTGAGCGCCGCGACGCCTCGGACAAGAGTTCGTCGGCGGCGCGTCACCTGGCGGCCCGTTGGGCGGCGAAGGAGGCGGTGATCAAGGCGTGGTCGGGATCGCGGTTCGCCCAGCGCCCGGTGCTTCCGGAGGACATCCACCGCGATATCGAGGTGGTCACCGACATGTGGGGCCGCCCGCGGGTTCGGCTGAGCGGCGACATCGCCAAACACCTGGCCGACGTGACGATTCACGTCTCGCTGACGCACGAAGGGGATACCGCCGCCGCGGTGGCGATCCTGGAGACGACGTCCGACTAGCCTCGGTCCCATGAGCGATCTGGTTGAGCGCGTCCGCGCGGTGCTGCCGTCGGTGCGGCGCGATCTGGAAGACCTGGTGCGCATCGAATCGGTGTGGGCCGACCCCGGCCGCCGCGGCGAGGTGCATCGCAGCGCGCAGGCCGTCGCGGATCTATTGGCGCAGGCCGGTTTCGGCGATGTGCAGATCGTCAGCGAAGGGGGAGCGCCGGCCGTCATCGCGCACCATCCTGCGCCGGACGGCGCGCCGACCGTGCTCCTGTACGCACACCACGACGTGCAGCCCGAAGGCGACCGCGACCAGTGGCTCTCGCCGCCCTTCGAGCCCACCGAGCGCGACGGCCGGCTCTACGGCCGTGGCAGCGCCGATGACAAGGCCGGCATCGCAACACATTTGGCGGCATTTCGGGCGCACGGCGGGCAGCCGCCGGTGGGCGTGACGGTGTTCGTCGAGGGCGAAGAGGAATCCGGGTCGCCGTCGTTGGGCCGGCTGCTGGCCGCGCACCGCGATGCGCTGGCCGCCGACGTGATCGTCATCGCCGACTCGGACAACTGGAGCACCGAAATCCCGGCGCTGACGGTCACGCTGCGCGGCCTGGTGGACTGCGTGGTCGAGGTGGCCACCCTCGACCACGGCCTGCACTCCGGCATCTGGGGCGGCGTGGTGCCCGACGCGCTCAGCGCCCTGGTGCGGCTGCTGGCTACTCTGCACGACGACGACGGGAACGTGGCCGTCGCCGGGCTGCATGAAAGCACCGCCGCCCCAGTCGATTACCCGCCCGAGCGGGTACGCGCCGACTCCGGGTTGCTGGACGGCGTGTCCGAAATCGGCTCGGGTTTGGCGCCGCAGCGGCTGTGGGCCAAGCCCGCGATCACCGTGATCGGCATCGACACCACCCCCATCGAGAAGGCGTCCAACACCCTGATCCCGCGGGCGCGGGCCAAGATCAGCATGCGCGTCGCGCCGGGTGGGGACGCCGCGGCGCACCTGGACGCATTGACCGCCCACCTGCAACGGCACGCGCCGTGGGGCGCGCACGTCAGCGTCACCCGCGGCGACATCGGCGAGCCCTACGCCGTCGACGCGACCGGCAGCGTCTACGACGCCGCCCGCCAGGCGTTCCGGCAGGCATGGGGAACCGACCCGATCGACATGGGCATGGGCGGGTCGATCCCGTTCATCGCCGAGTTCGCCGAGGCCTTCCCGCGGGCCAAGATCCTGGTGACCGGCGTGGAGGACCCCGCGACGCAGGCCCACAGCATCAACGAGAGCCTGCACTTGGGCGTGCTGGAACGCGCCGCGATCGCCGAGGCGCTGCTGCTGGCCAACCTGGGCTAGCGGGACGCACCTCTCATCGGGTGCCTTGGCCCTGAGCCACGACGTTGTTGTTCCCCGTCTTGTTGATTGTCGGTGACCCGGAGTGGTAGACCATCGCGTTGTCATCGCCGAAAACGCTGATCGTGTCGGCGCTGTCGACCGTGACGTGATTTGCGCTGCCGGAGACGTCAAGCCGGCGACAGTGGCCGGTGACGGTGTAGGTGTTGTTGTCACCTTCGAGCCTGAGGTTCCCGTCGTTGCAGTCGATCGTGTCCTTCGCACCGCCATTGATCATGGTGAGATTGCCGTGCACGGTGGTGCCGGAGTAATGACCCACGAGAGCCGCGATCGCGAACGCGGCCGCGCACGCACCCGCCAACACCGTCCAAACTCGTGGCGAGTTCACCAGCCCCGCGACGCCCCCGATCCGCTGCCACCAAGTCCCACCGGGTGCGCGCCCGCCATCCCGGCCGCTTTTGGACGCTCCGGACGGCTGGGGAGGGCCCCCCGACGGTCGTGCGGCGCCGCGCTCCAGCTCGCGTATGTATTCCTCAGGGTCTAGCTTCTCCGGGTCTTCTTCCGGGTCCATCGCTCAATAATCCGCTCTGCGGTCCAGTTCTGGAGGTGTCACGGCGAAGCCCCGACTTTCCAGGGTTAGGCGAAGCCGGGCGCCGATCCGAACTGGCCCCCCGAATGCTGAACGAGAACGACGGTCTCGTCGCATACTGCTTCTAGCCGCAGCCACTCGTCCGCAGGAGACGCCACCGTGAGTACGGAAAACACCCTGACCGGAGACGCCCGCAAGACCAACCGTTACCACTTCGATCGCCACACCCCCGAGTACCGCGAGCGGTTCACAGCGATCACCGAGGAGATGCACGCCAAGTGCCCGCTGGCGTGGACCGACACCTACGACGGACATTGGGTGGCCGCGGGCAACCGGGAGGTCTTCGAACTCGCGCGCTGCCCGCACGTGTCCAACGACCACGACGTCACGGGCGAAGGCACCGGCTACAAGGGCATCACGATTCCGACGCTGCCGCAGGGCACCGGTGTCCGTGGCGGCATGCTCGAGATGGACGAACCCGAGCACTCCGCCTATCGCAGCATCCTCAACCCCTACCTGTCGCCGGCGGCCGTCAAGCGCTGGAAGCCGTTCGTCGACGAGATCGTGCGGGCCAGCATCGACGAGAAGATCGAAGCCGGGCGGATCGACTTCGTCGACGATCTCGCGAACGTCGTGCCCGCGGTCCTGACCCTGGCGATGATGGGCGTTCCGCTGAAGAAATGGCAGCTGTATTGCGAGCCGGCGCACGCCAATGTCTACACGCCCGCCGATTCACCGGACGCCCCAAGGGTTTTGGAGCAGACGATGGCGATGGGGGCGGACCTTTTCAACCACCTCCTCGAGATCCGTGAGAACCCGCGGCCCGGCATTGTGGACGCGTTGGCGAGGCTGAAGATCGACGGCGAACCCGCCCCCGACGCCGAACTGCTCGGAATGCTGGGCCTGATCATCGGCGGCGGTTTTGACACGACGACGGCGCTGACGGCGCACGCGCTCGAATGGCTGGGCGAAAATCCCGAGCAGCGCGAGCTGCTGAGGCAGGAATCGGAAACGCTGCTCGACTCGGCGACCGAAGAATTTTTGCGATACTTCACGCCCGCTCCCGGCGACGGCCGCACGATCGCAGCCGATCTCGAAATAGCGGGCACGCGGTTCAAGGAGGGTGATCGCCTGTGGCTGTCCTGGGCGATGGCCAACCGTGATCCCGCGGTGTTCCCCGATCCGAACCGCCTAGACCTGAGCCGAAAGAACAACCGGCACTTCAGCTTCGGGCTCGGCATCCATCGCTGCATCGGCTCCAACGTCGCGCGGGTGGTGTTCAAGTCGATGCTCATGGCGGTGCTCGACCGGATGCCCGACTACCGCTGCGACCCCGAGGGAACCGTGCACTATCCGACGATCGGCGTGATCCAGGGCATGCAGCACCTGCCGGCCACCTTCACGCCCGGCAAGCGGCTCGGACCGGGGATAGACGAAACGCTCCACAAACTGCAGCGCGTTTGCGACGAACAGGGGATCGCGCGGCCCATCACCGAGTACCACGAGGCCGCCGTCATCGGTTGATCGTCGGTAAGCGGAAAGGTCGCGTGTGCGTACAGCCGCCCTCCTAGGAAGGCAGGCCATGAGGGGTAAGAGGATCTTGATTGCGGTGCTGCTGGCGTTCGCCGTCTCAACAACGTCGGTGAGCTGCCTTCCCTACTGCCCCATGAAGGGTGGCCCATCCGTCACCTGCTAGGCAACGATTGCCCGTTGCGCTCGACGACATCGCATCTTCGAACTAGACGGACAGGTCGCGCCTGAGCTTGGCGACGTGGCCGGTCGCCTTCACGTTGTACTGCGCGACGGTGATCTTGCCCTTCTCGTCGACCACAAAGGTGGAACGAATCACGCCGGTGACCGTCTTGCCGTACATCTGCTTCTCGCCGTACGCGCCATAGGCGCTCAGGACCTTGCGGTCGGGATCGGACAGCAGCGGGAACGTCAGCTTCTCGGTGTCGCGGAACTTGGCCAGCTTCTCCGGCTTGTCGGGGGAGATGCCGATGACGTCGAGGCCGGCTTCGTTGAGCTCGGCCAGGCTGTCGCGAAAGTCGCACGCCTGCTTGGTGCATCCGGGCGTCGAGGCGGCCGGGTAGAAGTACACGACGACGCGTCGGCCTTTGTAGTCGGCCAGCGATACCTTGTTGCCGTCGGCGTCGGACAGGCTGAAGGAGGGCGCTTTGTCGCCCGGTGCAAGCCGCGTGGTCTCGGTCAAGGTGGGGCCCTTTCTGTTCACCGGAGCGTCGGGGTTACCGCCAGCTGATCTAGGGTAGTTCGGGCAGGTGCATGAGCCGGATAGTGGGCGACTTGGAGGACACAGTGGCGGACCGGGACCCCGAAGCCATCAAGCAGGACATCGACGTCGCCCGGGACCAGCTGGCGGCCACCGTCGACTCGCTTGCCGAGCGGGCCAATCCTCGGCGCCTGGCCGACGACCTCAAGGTCCGGGT
>NZ_LZKY01000404.1:0-6109 GCF_001673055.1 Mycobacterium sp. 1245801.1 | reverse complement strand
CCCGCTCCTTCGGATCGGAAGCGCGGTCGGCGGCCGCGGCCAGGTCGGCGTGCAACTGCTGGAATCCCTGTTCGGCGACGGCGGCCAGCAGCTCCGCCTTATCGGCGAAGTGCCGGTACGGAGCCGCGGCGCTGACGCCTGCGCGCCGCGCCGCCTCGGTGAGGGTGAACCCCTTCGGCCCCTTCTCGGCCACCAGCGATAGCGCGGCACTCGTCAGCGCCCGCTTGAGATCACCGTGGTGATAGCTCTGACGCCGCCGAACGGCCGACCGCTGCACTGTCATGTTGACGACATTAACATTAAGGTCTATGTTAATGCTATTCACATCGGCGACCAAGGAGACGAAATGTCGAATCTGCTGGAAACCACATCGACGCTCGCCGGCACCCACGACCGGGAAAAGACGGCCGACCTGCTCGGTCAGGCGTTCGCCCAGGGATACCTGCAGGTGGACGAGTACGACCGTCGGCTGCAAACGGTGTTCCAGACGCACACCGCCCAAGACCTGCGCCACCTCGTCGCGGACCTGCCGCTCGATCGCATCCGGCGCCACGACCCGCGCCGCCGCGCCGCCCGCCTCGCCGCGGCCCGCCGTGGAGTGCGCGCGCACCTCGCCGCGTACCTCACCATGTGCGTCATCGTGCTCACCGTCTGGGCGGCGGTCGCCCTGACCACCGACGCCACCTACTTCTGGCCGATCTGGCCCATCCTCGGCGCGGGAATCGGATTCGTCAGCCACGCCGCATCGATACCGCGTGGCAAGCAAAGCCGTTGAGCACCAGCACTATTCGCTAGGAGAAGCTATGAAGAAGACGGCAGTGGTCACCGGCGCCAGCTCAGGGCTGGGCGCGATCTTCGCCGAACAGCTGGCGCAACGGGGTTTCTCGTTGGTGTTGGCCGGGCGGGACCGGACCCGGCTCGAGGCCGTCAAGCAACGGATCGGGACGGGCACGGACGTCGAATTGGTCGTCGGCGACCTTGCCGCCAATGACGGTGTCGAGGAGCTAATCGCCCGTCTGGACGGACGGGCGATCGACGTGCTCGTCAACAACGCGGGCTTCGGCACCTACGGCCCGTTCGCCGAAATCGACGCCGGCCGCGAACGCGAACTCGTGGCGGTCAACGTCGACGCGCCGGTCCGCCTAACCCACGCGGTCCTGCCCGGGATGCTGGCCCGCGGCCGCGGCGGCATCTTGAATGTCGCCTCCACCATCGCCTTTCAGCCCGGCACCTATCAGGCCACCTATGGCGCCTCGAAGGCGTTCGTGCTGTCGCTGAGCCAGGCGTTGTGGGCCGAGACCCGCGGCTCCGGTGTCACCGTGACCGCGCTGTGCCCCGGACCCACCCACACGGGATTCGTCGACGCGCTCGGGTCGGACGTCTCGCACACCGCGATCTACCGCCACCTCGCCGAACCGGGTCCGGTGGTGACCGCCGGGTTGCGCGGTCTCGACCGCGGCCGCGCGGTGGTCGTGCCCGGCTGGCGCTACCGGGTGATGGCGACGGGCGGACGGCTCGCGCCCGGATGGTTGTCGGCGCTTATGAGCGGTCGAATGCTGCGCCCCGCGGCGGCGCCGGCGAAGGCGGCGTGACCACCCTTGCGCCGCCTTCGCGCTAGCACATCCGCTAGCGCGTTTGGAAATCGTTTCATGGCCGGAAACCCGTGACGCATGTGACGTTTGGGGCACCGCGGCCTCGGACCATCCGAAACGCAGCGCACGCGGTTACGACGCTGTCGCGTACTGCAGCACCGGTTCCGAGGAATCGACATGCCCGTAGCTGATGATCCGCAGCCGGTTCGGCCGCACCTCGTAGACGACGCCGTCGACCGGGTTTGTCACGTCGAAGCCGTCCTCGACCCGCTCGGCATTGGACAGCTCGATGTGGGCGCCGTCGCGAATCCGCTCGCCGCGGTAATAATAAGTGCCGCTGAGGTTTTGGCACACCACCGCCAGCGACTTAGCGGTGCGCACCACCAAGGCCGGCGGATTGCCCGGGTCGCACCGGGCCGTCTCGCCGACGAACCCTAGACCGTCGGCGCCCTTCACCGGGCGAGACAGCGTGGGCGTCAACGGCGGCGGCGCCGTAGGTGACGGCGACGCCGCCTGTGCAGTCGTAGGCGGCGGAGACGTCGACCCGTTGTGATGAGTACCGCCAACCAAATTCATCGACAAGACCAGTCCGGCGATCAACAGCACCGCCGCCACCGCGGCCACCACCACCGGAGTGCGACCGATCGCCGGCCAACGCCACGAAGGGCCGGACGCAACAGGCCGCTCGGGACCGCTGTCAGCGGGCTTGTCAAGTTCTGGCAGGGGGACGGTCGGCAGCGGGCGTGTCTTGGGAGGCGGTCCGCTTCGCCCGGCGGCCACACCCACCGGCTGCTCGTAGGCCGCGAATACCGCGTCACTGGCGGCGCGGGCAAGTTCACCGGCAGATGCGAATCGCGCCGCGCCGTGTTTGGCCATGCCCCGGGTGATGATGTCGTCGTAATCGCGGCCGACACCGCGGCGCATGATGCTGGGTCGCGGCGCCGGCGCCAGCATGTGCGCGCGCTTCAGCTCCCCCGCGTCCTCGCTCTCGAACGGCGGTTGACCGGTGAGGCATTCGTAGAGCACGCACGTCAACGAATAGACGTCGGTCTGCGGCCCGACCCGCCCGGTGGTGAAGCGCTCGGGCGCCATGTAGGTCCGTGAGATCGTCTCGTCGCCGGCGGCCTGGGCGATGCCGAAGTCGGCGAGGTAGGTGAAATGGTCGTGGGTCAGCATGATGTTCTCGGGCTTGACGTCGAGGTGCAGCAGCCCGGCGGCGTGCGCGGCGTCCAGGGCCCGGGCCACCTGCGCGGTGATCGACGCCGCCCGCGACGGCTCCAACCCGCCCTGCTCACGCAGCAGGTCTTTGAGGCTGCCCCCGTCGTCGACCAGGTGCATGTCGATGAAGGGCACGCCGTCGATCTCGCCGAAGTCGTGCAGCGGCATGACGTGGGGCTCCTGCAGCCGCGTCACCTTCCGGCACTCGCGCCAAAGACGTTGCTGGAAGCCGGGGTCCGCGGCCGTCTCACCGCGTAACAGCTTGAGCGCGACCATCCGGTCCTTAACCGTGTCGTACGCGCGGTAGACCTCGCCCATTGCCCCGGTGCCGATCAGTGATCGCAGCTCGTACGGCCCGAACCGGGTACCGAGCCGCGAACCGCGGGACGAGGAGGTCAACAAACGATCCTTTCTCCTTCAAGACAGTCCAACGCCGCGGATTCCCGAATCGGGCGTCGACATAACGTGCGCAGCCTCACGCGTGTCGCTACTTCGAGACACCGCTGACGGCCGCTATTGTCACCCGGCCAGACCCACACGAGGCCTCGCGGAAAACTGCGCCCGCCCCACCCTAACGGCGTCTCTGCTCGCATGCATCCCACCGATACAGTGAGTAATTGTCCGGCACGTAAGAAGGTGAGGCCTTCGATGACCGACATGACGGCGCAATTCGCGAGGATCGTCGGCGAGCACAACCTGCTTACGGGCGATGCGATTTCCGACGACTACGCGCACGACGAGGTGCTGACCAAGCCGCCGCAGAAGCCCGCATACCTGGCCAAGCCGGCGGCCGCCGACGAAGTCGCGCAATTACTCAAGGCCGCGTCGGAAAACCGCGTGCCGGTGACCGCCCGCGGTTCGGGCACGGGCCTGTCGGGCGCGGCGATCCCCCGCGCGGACGGATTGCTCATCTCCTTCGAGCGCATGAACGCCGTGCTGGAGGTCGACGTCACCAACCAGGTCGCGGTCGTGCAGCCCGGCGTGACGCTGACCGAGCTGGACGACGCGACGGCCGGCACCGGGCTGCGGTACATGGTGCACCCGGGCGAGCTGTCCTCCAGCGTCGGCGGCAACGTCGGCACCAACGCCGGCGGCATGCGCGCGGTCAAGTACGGCATCGCCCGCCACAACGTGCTCGGGCTGCAGGCGGCGCTGCCGACCGGCGAGCTGATCCGCACCGGCGGCAAGATCGCCAAAATCTCCACCGGCTACGACCTGACCCAGCTCATCGTCGGCTCCGAGGGCACCCTGGCCCTGGCCACCGAGGTGACCGTCAAGCTGCATCCGCGCCTCGACCACAGCGCCACCGTGCTCGCGCCGTTCGCCGACTTTGATCAGGTGATGGAGGCGGTGCCCAAGATCCTCGCCAGCGGCCTCGCGCCCTACATCCTGGAGTACATCGACAGCGTGACGATGGCCGCGCTGGTGCATACCCAGAATCTCGAGCTGGGCGTGCCCGACGCCGTCCGGGACAGCTGTCAAGCGTATCTGGTTGTGGCGCTTGAGAATCGGACCGCCGAGCGGCTGGACGAGGACGTCGAGACGACGGGTGAGCTGCTCGCCGAGCTGGGCGCGGTGGACGCCTACGTGCTCGAGGGCGGCTCGGCGCGCAAGCTCATCGAGGCGCGCGAGAAGGCGTTCTGGACGCTCAAGGCGCTCAACGCCGACGACCTGATCGATACCGTCGTGCCGCGCGGAGCCATGCCGAAGTTCCTGTCCGGCGCGCGCGGTCTGGCGGCGGCGGCCGGTGCTGCCGCGGCGGGCTGCGGGCACGCCGGTGACGGCAACGTGCACTTGGCCATCTTCTGCCCGGACCCGGCGATCCGAAAGCAGCTGCTGACCGACATCTTCGCGCTGGCAATGGAATTGGGCGGCGCGATCTCCGGTGAACACGGCCTGGGCCGCGCCAAGGCGCCCTACTTCGTCGAGCTCGAGGACCCGGTCAAGGTCGACCTGATGCGCCGCATCAAGGCGAGCTTCGACCCGGCCGGCATCCTCAACCCCGATGTCGCGTTCGCATCGGGTGGCGAGTAGTCAACGCGCCGTTGCCAATTGGCTCACGATGTCGAGCCGGAGGAACTCCGGCGCCTTGATCACCCTGCGCAGCATGAAGCGGATGAACGCCGGCATGTCGGTCGCGTGGGCGTCGCGGAACACGACCGGCGCGCCCAGCTGGTAGCGCCGCCGCCTGGTCTGCAGTTCACAGCCCCCGGCGGCGAGCACGTTGCGCACCCAATCCGTTTCGGGACCGTAGGTCAGCGCGATCACAAATCCGTTGTGGCGGCGAAAGACCCACAGCGGGGTCCGAAAGGTGCGTCCCGATTTGCGCCCGCGATGGACGACGACTCCCCATCCCGGCGCCCACGGAGCGATGTACTTGGTGAATCGGTTGAGGCCGACCTTGTTGAACCGGGCGACCCATCGTGGTGCTGGCATCTCCGTAACTCCTCACGTGGAGAATTTCTACACCAAGGCTAAAACCCAGCCGCCCGGAAGTCAACGACTGTAGAATTTCTAGACTGTGCCCCCCATCGGACGACGCCCGGGCAACCCGGACACCCGCAACGACATCGTGGCGACCGCCCGACGGCTGTTCGCCGATTCGGGCTACGACAAGACCTCGGTCCGCGACATCGCCGCCGGCGCCGGCGTCGACCCGGCGCTGATCCGGCACTATTTCGGCAGCAAGGCCGAGCTGTTCCGGTCCACCTTGGGCTGGCCGTTCGATCCGGCCGAAATCAGCGAACGCATCGCTGGCGGCGATCGCAAGCAAATCGGTGAGCGCCTGACGCGGGTGTTCTTCGCGGCATGGGAGCAGCCGGACTCCCGCGCTTCCCTACTGGCGATCCTGCGGGGTGCGGCCACCCACGAAGAGTCGGCCACGCTGGTGCGCCAGTTCATTCAGGGTCAGCTGTACCCGGAGATGGCCAAGCTGCTGTCCGGGGCGGACACCGAACTGCGCATCGACCTGGCCATGGCCCAACTGCTGGGCATCGCCTACCTGCGCCATGTCCTACAGGTCGAGCCGATCGCGTCCGCCCCGGTGGACGAACTGATCGCGCTGGTGACGCCGGTCGTCACCGCCCATCTCACGTCGCGGGGTTGACAACCTCGGCCTGAAAACCTCAGCTACGCAACGGCGCTCGACCGATCGCCGGCGTGACGGACGCATCCACGTCGGTTTCTTCGTGGTCGGCGAGCCAGCGTTCGGCGTCGATGGCCGCCGAGCAGCCGCTGCCCGCGGCGGTGATGGCTTGGCGGTAGGTGCGATCCACCAGGTCCCCGGCGGCGAACACCCC
>NZ_LZKY01000403.1:0-12544 GCF_001673055.1 Mycobacterium sp. 1245801.1 | reverse complement strand
CCCGCGCTGCAAATTCGCCGACCCGGACGCCGACCTCGAGCGGGCCGAGGCGGTGGTGCACGGCCTCGCCGAGCAGGGGCTGCGGGTGCTCGCCGTGGCGCAGCGCGGCAGGATGACCTCGGGCGCCCCCTTGAGCACCAGCACCGGCGCCTTGGCGGGCTGGCCATTGGCAGCGCCGTCGTGGCCCACGGTGCCGATCGCGGCGGCGAAGCCGCGGCTGGACTCGAACGGCACCTCGGCGACCATCGCCCAGTCTGAATCGCTTTGGCCGTTCAGCGAACTCGCCGCGGTCAGGATCGCCTCGTCGGTGGCGTGCGCATGTCCCTGGCCCTCCTGGGGCTGAGCCGACGCGCGCGCGGCGGCCCGCAGCAGGCCGGCCGATTCCGGGTCGGTCAGTTTGGGGAAGGGATCGTGCGGGTCGACGTCGTCGGGCACCGCGCACACCACGCGCAGCCGGTTCTCGGTGAGCGTGCCGGTCTTGTCGAAGCAGACGGTGTCGACGCGGCCGAGCGCCTCGATGGTGCGCGGCGCGCGGACCAGGGCCCCGCGCGCGGTCAGTCGTTGGGCGGCCGAGAGCTGGGACAGGGTGGCCACCAGGGGCAGGCCCTCGGGGACGGCGGCCACCGCGATCGCGACGCCGTCGGCGACCGCCTGGCGCAGCGGCGCGCGCCGCAGCAGCGCCAGCGCCGACACCGTGGCGCCGCCGGCCAGCGTCAGCGGCAGCACCTTGCTGGTGAGTTCGCGCAGCCGGGCCTGGATTCCGGCGGCGGTCTCGACGTCGGCCACCGCGGAGATCGCCCGGTGCGCGGCGGTGCCGACGCCGGTGGCGACCACGATGGCCCGCGCGTGCCCGGCGACGATGGTGCTGCCCTCGAACAGCATGCTGGCCCGGTCGGGATCGTTGACCGCGACGGGATCCACCTGCTTGTCCACCGGCAGCGATTCGCCGGTCAGCAGGGACTCGTCGACCTCGAGGTCGTCGGCGATCAGCAGCCGGGCGTCGGCGGGCACCACTTCGGGTGCGGCCAGGTCGATGACGTCGCCGGGCCGCAGGGACTTGGCGGACACCGTCGCCGTGCGGGTCGCGTGTCGGGCGGCCTCGAGCCGGCGGCGGGTCGTCGCGACAGCAGGAACGACCACCCGGCGCACCAGCTGGTCCTGCTCGGCGAACAGCTCCGCGGCGGCGGACTCGGCCCGAAGTCGTTGCGCCCCACCGGTTATCGCATTGACGGTCATGACGCCGGCGACCAGCAGCGCGTCGATGTTGCTGCCGACGATCGCCGAGGCCGCCGCGCCGACGGCCAGGATCGGGGTCAGGGGATCGGCGAGCTCGGTCCGCGTGGCGGACGCCAGCCGGACCGCGCTGTGCAACGGCTTGCGCAGCGGTTGCAGCGCGGGGCTGTACGACAGGTCGTCGAGGCGCCGCCGCCAGGACGGCTCGGTTTCGACGGCCATCGGCCGCGCCCCGCCGGCCAGCCGCGAGTAGACGATCTCGGGATCCAGTGCGTGCCAGGCGGTCAGCGGTTGGGGTGTGGGGTCGGGCAGCCGGAGCACCCGAGCGGCCGAGAAGGTTCCCGCCAGCAGGGCGGTGGCCGCGGCGGCATTGACCGGGTTGAGCCAGCGCCGGAAGCTGACCGGGCTGGTGCCCGCCTCCTGCTCGCCGGTGACCAGCAGCAGACCCGCGAGCGTGGTGCCGCCCTGCGCCAGGTGCACCGCCGATTCGCTGGCCGAGCGGGCCACCGGGATCGCCGAGAGGATGCGCACCGCGTCGGCCAGATCGGTGCCGGTGATGATGTCGGCGGTCCACGCCGTGGCGGCGCGCGGATCATCAAGGGCCACACCGACATCGGCGATCGCGAGCGCGGCCAGGGTGTCGGTGGAGGCGAAGTCGCGATGCAGCGCGGTGATCAGCAGCACCGGCCCACGGTCGGCGCGCAGCTCCCGGACCACGTTGAGCAGCGGCGTGCCGGGCGGGTGCGTGGTCCCGACACTGGCGGTGAGGTCCTCGGTGCCCGCGACGTGGCGTAGCACCACCCGCGCGCCGGTGCGGTTCGCGGTCTGAAAGAGCGGGATCGCGTACGGGTCGACCTCCCAGCCCACGTCGACGCTGCCGACGCACTCGCCGTCCACGATCAGGTCGGCGCTTTCCAGGCCCTGCGCGGGTGTCGCCGAAGGTCCTTGGGTGCGAACCCATTTCAGCCGAGCCCCGGTCGCCGGTAGCTCGTCGGCGTCGGGCTCGGGCGCCTCCTCGCCGTGCAGCAGCGCGTCGGCCACCTCGTAGACCCGGTCGTCGTCCCAGCCGGGAGCGTCCCCGCGGACCCGTAAGACCGCGCGATGATCGCCGCGCAGCGCGGCGCCGTCGATGACGACGACCTTCACCCGGTCCAGGCGGCGCAGCGCGCCCGGGTCGAGGACCAGTTGCCCGGAATTGGCGAGCCCGCGGCCCAATATCGCCGCGAACGCCTGGCGGCCCATGTGCGCAGCCCTGGGCACCCCGGCCTCGATGGCCGCGGCCGCATCCTCGGTGCCGCCGCCGGCGACCAGCGCACTGACGGCGGCGATCAGCGAGCCGTTGGCCGCCGAATCGACGTAACTTTCCACCGGCCCGGCCATCGAGCCTTTCGCCTTGTCCATCGCCGCGTCGATGGTGCCGCCGACCACGACGTGGGAGGCCTCACCGGCGGCCGCCGCGGCCCAGCTGTGCCGCGGCAGCTCCGACTTGGCCGAGGAGATGACGGGGACCACCGGAGCCTGCGGCCGGTCGGGGGAGGCCAGCTGTGGCTCGCGGTCACGCCACACGCGGCGGTGCGCCGACGCCTCGGAGACCTGCAGGGTGCGTTGCGTCAGATCGAGCAGCGGTGTGCCGAACGATTGCGTCAGACCGTGGGCGGCCGCCGTGGTCGCGGCCAGCGCGATGTCGGTGCCGACCCGGCCCAGCCGCGCCTCCAGGATCGAGACCATCCGCGGTTGATGGTTGATGAGCGCGGCCGCGGCCCGGGTGGTCTGCGGCGCGGCCGGCAACCGGGTCACCCATCCGGTGACCGCGGCGCCCATCGCGACGACATCCATGGCCGCCGCGGTCAGGGGCACCAGAATCGCCAGCGGGTTGCCCGGGTCGGCGAACGGCGCGGACAGCGGCGGTGACTCCGACTTCGACCAGGTGACGTCCGAGGCGATCGAGGAGACCGTCGCGCGCACCTCGTCCAGCACGGCGTCGCCGTCCGCGTCGTCGGACAACTCCACCACCAACCGGCCCAGCGAGCCTTCGACATGCGCCTTGGCCACACCCGGGATCCGGCGCACCGGCTCCTCCACGGCCGGCGCGTACTCGTGCCAACGCGGGAAGGGCAGCAGCGGATCCAGATCCAGGTGCACCCGGTGCCCGCTGTGCCAGCGCACCGGCGGCAGGATCGCGGTGGGGGAGCCGCCGGACGAACCGTCCAGTCCGATCGCGCGGCCCGTCGTTTGGGCAACCGCCTGAATGACCGGGCCGGCGAGGTCGGTCACCGGACTGGCCAACGTCTGCAGCGTGCCCGCGGCGCCCGCCGCGGTGGACACTCCGGCCCGCACCACCTGCGCGGCTCCGCCGGCTACGCCGGCGACGACGCTGGAAACGCCGGGAATCTTCACTCGTCACCCTTCAACTACGTCTACCGCGCCTAATGATCCTGACGGGTGGAGGACCTGTCCACACGTGGGCCGGGAAGGTAAAACCGTGCGAGGACACCGCAGACGACGCGAGCCGATGCGAGCCGATGCAGGTCGGGCCTCCCTTAGAGAGCAAGGGGTGCGATTGCGTCCCTGCTCAGAGGTTACCGGGTTGCCGCCAAACCAAACGTCGGGAACAACCCGGCGTCGAGGAAGACGGTGATGCTCGCGACGCCGGTAACGCCGGTGGTCAAGACGTGAATCGAATGGGCCCGCATCGTCTGATCGGCGCCACGCCGGTATTCGGCGACGGCAGGTTGCGCATTCGCGGCTGTCGGGATCATCACAACGTCGCCGGGCGGGGCCAGGGCGCGTCCGGCGAGGAACCGCAGCACGGCGTCGCGGCCGGTGAACCACACTGGCATAGGCGGCATTTCGAGCTTGACGTCCGCTTGCAGCAGCGCCGTCAGCGCGGCCATGTCCGCGTTTTCGAATGCGGCGCAATACCGGTCGAGCAATTCGCGGCGCTCGGCATCGTCGGGCTCGGACACGGTCTCCTCGGCGGGCGAGAGTTCGGCGAGGTGGGCCCGGGCGCGCTGTAGCGAACTGTTGACCGCCGCGGGCGTGGTCTCGAGGAGCTCGGCAACCTCGGCGGCGCTGAACTGTACGACGTCGCGCAGAATCAGCACGGCGCGCTGCCGCGCCGGAAGCTCTTGAAGGGCGGTCATCACGGCCAGCCGCACGCTCTGCTTTGCGGTCAGATCGTCTTCCGGGCTCTTGAACATCATCGCGTCGGGGATCGGCTCGAGCCAGGCGTGCGCGCCGGCCTTCGCGTCGAAATCGGCGTCCGGGTCGACCGATCCGTCGCCGACCCCCATCGGCAGCACGCGCCGGGCGCGGTTCTCCAGCGCTCGCAGGCAGGCGTTGGTGGCGATGCGGTACAGCCACGTCTTCAATGCCGCGCGTTCCTCGAACGCCCGATAGCCGCGCCAGCCCCGCAGATACGTCTCCTGGACCAGGTCTTCCGCGTCGTGCACCGAACCCAGCATGCGGTAGCAGTGCGCGATCAGCTCGGCACGAAAAGGCGCCGCCTGTTCGACGAAATCCTCCTGCGCCGGCACGAGCCTCTCCTTCCGGTGGGTGAAGAACCTACTCCCTTAGAGACATCGGGCCGCCGAAATTCATCGGGCCGCACGCGATGAATCCGGCCGTCACGCCGTATCTGAATTGGTGACGACGCGGCCACGGCCGCAGCACCCACCGCAGAGAGAGAACGACGATGAACCAGTCCCGCACCGCCCATACCGACGGCCTCGCCGACACCACCGCCATCGTGACCGGCGCGGGCCGCGGATTCGGCCGCGCCATCGCCTCCGCGTTGGTCGCGGCCGGCGCACGGGTCGCCGGCGTCGCGCGCACCCGATCACAACTCGATGAGGTGCGCACCCAGCTCGGCGACGCCTTCACCCCGGTGGTGGCTGACGCCGCCGACCCGGCCACGGCCGACCGGCTGATCGACGAATACCGGCCGCGCACACTGGTGCTGTGCGCCGGGGCGACGCCGCCGATGGCGCCGTTGCAGGAGCAGACCTGGGAGACGTTCAGCGTGAACTGGAACACCGACGTCGCGCAGGCGTTCCACTGGGTTAGCCGCGCGGTGCGCCGGCCGCTGGCGGGGGGCAGTTCGGTGATCGTGATGTCCAGCGGCGCCGCGGTGAACGGATCACCGTTGTCTGGCGGCTATGCCGGCGCGAAGGCTACCGTCAGGTTCATCACCAGCTACGCCGCCGCCGAATCGCAACGCGCGGGCCTAGGGATCGGTTTCACCGCCGTGCTGCCGCGGTTGACGCCGGCCACCGACCTGGGCGCCGCCGCCGTCGCGGCCTACGCCGAGCGGCAAGGTGTCGACGTCGATTCCTTCGTGCAGGCCGCCGGGCCCGCCCTCACGGCCGAACAGGTCGGCAAGTCGGTGCTCGAGATCGCCACCGGCGCGGCCACCGACCATGACGCGTACCTGCTCACCGCCGCCGGCCTGTCGCCGCTTGCCTGAGAGCCCTGGAGACGAAAGGCAGACAGCGATGAACACACCGCCGATCGTGTCGGCCGAGCAGTGGGCGAGCGCGCATCAGGAACTGCTGGCCAAGGAGAAGGAACTCACCCGGGCCCGTGACGCCCTCGCGGCCATGCGGCGCCGGATGCCGTGGACGGCCGTCGACTCCGCCTACGAATTCGACGGACCCGAGGGCAGGGTCGACCTGTTGGGCCTATTCCACGGCAGGCGACAACTCGTCGTCTATCGCGCGTTCTACGGGCCCGACATCCATGGCTGGCCCGACCACGCCTGCCGGGGCTGCTCGATGATCGCCGACCATGTCGGCAACCTGGCCCACCTCAACGCCCGCGACACCACGCTGGTGTTCGTTTCGCGCGCACCGCAGGCCGACATCGAGCGACTCAAGGCGCGGATGGGCTGGAAGATGCCGTGGTACACCATCACCGATGGATTCGACAGCGATTTCGGCGTGGACGAATGGCACGGCACTAACGCCTTCATCCGTGTCGGCGGCCGGGTGTTCCGTACCTACTTCATCAACAATCGCGGCGACGAGGCGCTCGGAACCACGTGGAGCTTTCTCGACATGACCGCGTTGGGACGCCAGGAAAACTGGGAGGATTCACCGGAGGGCTACCCGCAGAGCGCCCCCTACGAGTGGTGGGACTGGCACGACGCGTACGGCATGCACGAGCCGTCGCGCTGGTTTGGCGAGCCGGACCCCAACGATCCCAACGACATCCGGCCGCCGCGCGTCGACTGAACGCGACCGTTGGCACTACTTCCGCCCTTAGCCTTCGGCGCGACGGCTAGCGAAGGGGCACGCTGGCGGCGCTGGACGGGGTCGTCGGAACTCGGGTCGGCGACGCCGCGGGGGGCGTGGTCGGAGTGGCCGACGACGTTGGCGGAGTGCTGGACGTCGACGATTCCGACCGGACGCACTCGACAACCGCCCGAGCCGTCTGCCCCGAGGCCGTCGCGGTGATGACGGCACGCAGGTTTCGCGGTATTGCTCTGAGCGTCGGGTTAGGGCGAGGAGTTTTGACGGTCAACTGTCCTCGCTGGGTGACCGACGCGAAATCGCTGTCGTCACTGGTCCATTGGACGTCTGTGAGGTCGGCAGCAGTGCCATCGGAGTAGGTGCCCGCCGCGACAAGGGTGTACGAGCCTGCGCAACTCCGGATGGTCGGGGGTTGGATGCTGATTCCGGTCAGGTCATGGGGCATGACGATGATCGCTACTGAGGCCGAGCGTTCGGCGATGGTTGCCCGTATTGCAGTTCTGCTCTGCGGGCGGCCAGGACCACCAGCCACAGCGGTGACAAGCCCGTCGCGACCGACCGCTGCGACTGCAGGGTCATCAGTGGTCCAGTCGACGTCATTGGTGATGTCGTGGGCGGACCCATCGGTGTAAGTCCCGGTGGCCCTCAGCTGTTGTGTGGATCCTTGAGCCAAAGTGACCTCGCGGGGCGCAACGGTGATCGCCGCCAGGGTCTGCGGCTTCACACCGGTGGTGCCGGAGGGCGTCGTGGGATCGGTTGGGGTGTTCTGCGTTTCGGCAGTCGTGGGATTGGTTGTGGTGCTCGGTGTCTCGGTAGTCGTGGAAGTGGCTGTGGTGCTCGGCGTTTCACTGGTAGAGGCGATCGTGGGCACGGGGCCGGCACTGAGATGCGCAGGCGCCGTGAGCGCGAAATGCGTGGCGACCGCGGTAATCGCCACTACCGATGCGGCGGCCAGCCCAGTCGCGTACGTGATGAGCATCCGGATCCTCAGCTGGCGCAGGCCGATTCGCACGGCCCGGTCCACGTTCAGCGGATGGCTGCCGATGCGTTCTCGGGCGGCGGTTTCCAACGCCTCGTACAGGGCGGGGTTGGGCATCAGCGGTCCCCGCCCGGAACGTCTGCGGCGGCCAGCGCCGCATCGGCCTGCGCAATGTACGCGTCCACCTCTACCGGCGGTAGGTGCACCATGTCGGCGATGTCTTCGACCGACAGGTCGGCGTATGTGGCCAGGACCAGGATGATCCGCTGAGTCTGCGACAGTCGCCCCAACGCCCGGTTGGCGGCGGGGACCGTGTCGGGCGGTGGGCTGCCGGTGAGCCGACTGTATGCCGTCAGCCGGTGGACGAACCAACACAGCGCGTATACGTCCGCGGCCGCGCTGACTGGCCCGCGCCAGCGTTTGGTCGCCTCTGCGATGGCGGCGCTGAGCAGGTCATTAGCCATCGCGGGGTCGTCGCACAACAGGTTGGCGGTCACCTGCAGTTGAGGGCGTTGCTCGCTGAATTCGCGGCGCAGCTCCTCGCCCCGATTGGCCACCGCGACAACGACTTTGAATAGCGACGGAATGCCGTACTCGAGCTGGGTGATGGCGGGCATCACTCCCGCGGTCACCACCACGACGCAGCCCAGGGCGATCAGCGTCAAGGCGGTCACGTGGCCGCTCGTTGCGACGCCCGCCAGGATGAGTCCACCGGCGCCCGCCATCAGCGCCACGCGCCAGGGGCGCACGAAATCTCGCCATGGTCGCGGCGGTGTCTGACACATGCTCCTGCTCCTCCAGTAGTCGCTTACTCGTGAATCATCAACTGCAGGGGGAGGTGTGACGCGCGTAGTCGACTACTCGAATCCGCGGACCGGCCGTCCGCGGATGACGCACTCCCGAGTTGGTGTCGACGCCCTCGTCAGCGCCCGGGACGACGAGTAGTGCACTACGCGTGATGACGACGTCACCCGCTGAAACGATCGTCTTCGGCTGAAGCCGGTGATCATGACGTTGACTTCCGGTGGATCGAGCCGAACCTCGAAGGGAGAACACAAATGTCTCAAGATGCTGACAGCGGCTCGACCGACGTCATGACCGATCCTGGTAGCGACGATAGCGCCGACACCAACGACACGTCGCCGGCCGATACCTCAGACACCGACGACGACAGCGCGGACACTTTGGACGCCGGCGATACATCAACGGCTGATACGTCAGACACCGCCGACACGTCGGACGCCTCGAACGGCGACGACAGCGCCGACACGTCGGATACGACGGACGCATCGAACGGTGACGACAGCGTCGACACGTCGGATACGACGGACACATCGAACGGCGACTCCAGTGGGAACGCGTCGAACACCGTTGAAACCCCTACCGATAACGGCTCGGCTGCCACCGGCGACGACCCGTCGGTCAACGTCGACTACAAGCAAATGGTCCCCATCCCGAGCGGAATCAATTCCGGCGTCAGCGCCGCGTCGCAGGCGACGATGTTATCGGCGCTCGGAGTCCCCGGCACCCCGCAAGACAGCTGTGGGCCGGCATCGCCGGCGTTGCAGAAGTTACTGAAAACCGCCAGCGTTGGACCGTTTCGGGTGACCGGCTTGGTGCCGGCGGTCGACGCGCTCACCCGGGTCTTCGCGGCGGTCAAATCGGCCCGGCCCGACCTCTATCTTCTGCTGGGGACTGCGGGCATGCTCTGCGTGCGTCATGTGCGCGGTTCGACGACGAACTTCTCCAACCACTCGTGGGGCACGGCCATCGACATCACCATCGGCGGGCAGCTCACGCCGCGCGGATCGACCACGGTGCAGCAGGGCCTGGTCGACCTCGCGCCGTTCATGCAAGCGGAGCGATTCTTCTGGGGCGCCGCCTTTCCCACGCCTGACGGCATGCACTTCGAAGCATCCAACGAGTTGATCGCGGATTGGAAGTCCAACAAAACGATTCCGTGACACACAACCGCCGGCTCTTGATGCCGCGCCGCCACGTCCCGTCACGTTCACCCAGGTGGTCTCGGGACGGGCGGCGCGGCGTGTGCCATTGGCTGAACCCACCGCGGAGACCTGAATCAAGAACGGGCGGACCGAAAGTGAGCGAGTGAGCGCGGGATCGAGTAGTCGACTACGCGTGCCCGTCGCGGGCAGGTGAGAGTTGCATAACCGGTAGCGCCCATCGGGGCGGCAACAGGGCGTTACGCAACGCTCAGGCATCACGAGGAGAGTCCCATGCCAGACGGAGTTTCGCAGCTCAGCAGTGTCGGCTGCATTACGAAAGCGTTGCTCGACGCACTGGATCAGATCGAAAACCAGGTCGCTGCAAGCCAGATCGGCCCCGACGGGAAGCCGCTGGGATCGGCGATCTACATGCACATGCCGACCGGATATCCGATCGACCCCAAGATGTTCGCCAATCCATGGACGCCGGCCGGGGGAGATTCTTCGAGCCAATTCAGCAATGACGGCGCATTCTCCGCGCCCGCCCAAGCAGCCTCCTCGACTCCGCCGCCGGGCCCGCCGGGATCCGTCTATCCGCCGCCGGCCAAGCCCGACCCACAGCTGGAGGCGTCCATTCAGGCGGCCTTCTTTACCTCGAAGCTCGTCGACCAGATGCTGGAAGTGACGCAGAACGGCGTCGCAACTGCCTGGCCCGATCGAAATGTCAGTGTTGAGTACTTCACCGTGGTGCAGGGCATGCAGCCGATGGACAAGTCGACCCCGGCGCAAGCGGTCCTCGACAAGATCGCCGCGGCGCAGGACCTGCTCTACATCAAGGACGCCAACGGCAACCGCGTCGGCTACACGCCGCTCTACGCGCAGTTCCGGCGCAACCAACAGGCCTGGACCGACGCAATCGCCGCGCAGGCGAGTGCCTATGCGCAGGCCATGGCCGATCCGATCGCGGGGCAGGAGTGGCCGATCGTGGCGAGCAGCTATGCGAACAAGGTCACCCAGGCGCTGAACGATTTCAACAGCATGGGTCGCCAGCAGGTGCAGGACGCTCTGGATACGATTGCGACGCAAGGCGAGAGCGCGGTCACGGCGCTGGCCGCATTGGCCCGCCAACTGTATGACGCGTTTCAGGTGCAGCTGGCCGGCGGAATCTCCGCCAATGTTCCCTGGTCGTACATCAGCCCGATGTCCTGGTGGGACTACACGGATGAATCCTTCGGCGTCCAAAAGATCACGGGGACTAGCGAGGCGCACGATGCGAGAACGAACTCCGGGACGGGTTCCTTCGCGAGCAACTGGCAGCGGCAGCAGTCACAATCGAACAGTGGCAGCGGCGGGTTCGACGTCGGCATCTACAGCGCCTCCGCCAGTGGCAGCCACGCCGATGCGTCCAACGCATTCGCCAATAACGCAAACCAGTTCAATTGGACGACCCACCAGGATAGTTCGAGCTCCGCTTCGGTTTCGTTGGAGTACTTCATCGCGACAATCGAGCGTCCCTGGTTCCTCGGTGACATCTTCAACCTCAAGGGCTGGTATCTGGTAGGTCAGCGCGCCAACAGCATCAGCGACGGGACGGTTGCCAATCAGATCGGCGATAAGTGTCCCGCGATCCTGCCGATGCTTCCTAAGGGGTTCCTCATTATTCGCAACGTCAAGATCACCTGCGACGACTGGGGTGACTTCGGCAGCAGTTTCAGTCAGGCCGCGCAGGCGAGTCAGGGCTCGGGACAGTCGAGTTCGAACTCGGTCGCGGTGTCGGGGGGCTATCTCTTCATGAAGGGTTCGGCCCAGCACCAGGATCAGCAGTCCTCCGGTGCCTTCGGATCGCAGCAGACCAGTTCCAGTTTCACGTTCACGTCCGATGGCAAGAAGGGCGGGACGTTGGAACTGCTGGGATCGCAGATCGCCGGCTGGATCGGGCAGATTCAGCCCGCGGCCCCGCTGATGGACGACCCCACACTGCCGAAGCCAACTTCGGAGAACTCACCGGAGGCGATGGCGGGGGCCGGAGCCACACCGGCAGCGGGGAGCTGATCGTCATGGCCGGCGGGGACACACTCGCAACGGTTGGCGAGAAGGTGACGGATGTCTTCGTGCACGCGTTCGCAACCGGGAACTCCAACGTCTCGTTGGTCTTTCTGCCGTTCGCGTTGCCGACACCGGACGACATCGTGCAGGGCGGCGTGGTAAACCCCACCCGGTTGGCCGCCTTCCTGGTGCCGAATTTCGATGCGCCCTACCTGATGTCACCGTCCCAATATTCCGTGCACGGCCAGGATCTCTACTACGGCACGGCGAGCCAGATCTATCGGCTCGCCGTGACCGCGGCCCGGCCGACCGCCCCGGTCGGGAGCGATGCTTGGACCCGCATTAACTCCGAAATCGCAATGGCTCAAACGATGCTCAGCCCTGCCGGCGTCACGCCCGAGTTCGCCTGTGTGCCAGACGACTGGGTGCTGCCGGATTCGACCTATTGGTCCACATTCGACTCGACGCAGGCGCAAACCGCTGCCCCGCCGCAGAGCAGCGGCCCGCAGTTGCAGCTGCAGCGGGCCGTCAATCCTTATCTATGGACGATCAAGCCGGCGGAGCAGCAGGATGCCCCGGTCCAGAACCTGACCTATCTTCATGAGTTGAATCCGGCGCTGGTGGCCGCCGCTACGGAGAACGCCGTACCGGCGGTGTCGACACCACCGGCGACGACCGTGGCGCCGGCGGCGAGGCTCAATCCAGCCGTGCTGCAGCGCATTCCGTTGTCTACGACCGCGGCTCGACCATCGGGAGCCGACGCCGCGGCCGTGCGGCAAGCCATTCGGGTGCTTCCGCAGCTGACGCCCACCTCCGACGATCGCGATCGGCAGCCCATATGTCAGCGCGGCGTCACCCTGGGTGACCGCTGCGTTCGGCGCCGGCAACAGCCCGCCCTTCGGCATGCCAGGCACGTACCAGTTGGGGTCGGCCAAGAAGACCCCGTCCCAGGTCGACACCCCTGCCGCCGCGAAGCCGATGGTCGCGGACATGTATTTGAAAGACACCGACATGCTCGCGGGGGTCCCGGCGGCCCGGGCGGCGGAACAAAGCCGAAACCACCCGGCCGGGGTCCACCAATCGGCGGGGGC
>NZ_LZKY01000402.1:0-74092 GCF_001673055.1 Mycobacterium sp. 1245801.1 | reverse complement strand
CGCCGCGCTGGAACGGGGGCGTGTCGCCGGGGCGGGTGAGCAGGTGCGCCACCCCGGCCCGCGACCAGAAGGCGGCCACGTCGAAGGCGGCGCGATCGGCGTCGGGCCCGCTTTCGCCGTATCCGGTGATGAGCCCGTAAACGAGGCGGGGGTTGGCCGCCGACACCGACTCGAAGTCCAGGCCGAGGCGCTGCAGGGCGCCGGGGCGCACGTTGGTCAGGAAAACGTCTGCGTCGGAGAGCAATTCGAGGGCGGTGGCGCGGCCCGGGTCGGTGCCCAGGTCCAGTACCACGCTGCGCTTGGACCGGTTGTCCATCTCGAACGGTGGGTTCAGGCCCAGATCGCAGCCCAGCATGCGGCCGAACATGCGCGCCGGATCACCGGTGGGCGGCTCGATCTTGATCACGTCGGCGCCCCAGTCCGCCAGGATGCCGCCGGCGGCCGGCCCGGCCACCCAGACCCCGAGTTCGACGACTTTGACGCCTGCTACCGGTCCCGCCATGGGTAAGTTCCTACCCTGTCGGCGCGCCGGGGCGCACGCATGCCCCCGATTCGGCGGTGCGGCCTCAGCTCGCCGCGCGCGCCTGGCGCACCGCGAAGCTGCCGTCGTGGTCGAAGGCGGCGCGGTTGGTGTCGACGTAGTCGGCGACGGTCATCGGGCTGCGCCCGCTGATCACCTCGACCAGGTTGTTCTCTCCCGCGAAGACGCCGTCCTGGTAGTCCTGCGCGACGCTGCTGAGGTGCTGGACGAAGAACTCCGGGCGGCCCTGCGCGGTCAGCGCCGCGGCGAAGGCGGGAATCCCGATCGGCTCGTAGCGCACCGCGATGCCGAGCGCCTCCGACATCTGCTCGGCGATCCCGTAGTGGTCGAGTTCCTGGGCGCCCACCAGCGGATAAATCTGCCGATCGTGCGGGGCCGGGTTCTGCAGGATGGCCGCGATGACGCCGCCCTGATCGCGCCCGGCGATGGGAGCGTGGCGCCCGGTGCCGAACGGTAGCCGCAGCACGCCCTCGTCGCCGCTGCGCGACCATTGCCATTTGAGCCACTCGGCGAAGAAGGTCGGACGCAGATGAGTGGTGCCGAAGGCGAACCGGTCCAGCAATCGCTCGGCGATCCAGTGCTGCTGTGCGGCATGACTTTTCGCCTCACGCCGCGCGGATATCTGGGACATGTTGACCACCGCCCGAACTCCCGCCTCGCTGGCGGCCTGGGCGAAGATGGCCGTGGCCGGCAGCAGGCTGCCCGGGGCGATCGGGTAGCAGAAGTAGGCGGCGCTGACGCCGGTCATCGCGGAGCTGACGGCGTGAAAGTCGAGCAGGTCACCCTCGACGATCTCCGCGCCCAGGCCCGCCAGCGCCTCGGAGCGCTGGTCGATGCGGTGCACGAACGCGCGCACCCGGTGCCCGGCGGCGAGCAGAAACTCGACGGTGGGCGCACCGGTATTGCCCGTCGCCGCGGTGATGAGGAACAGCTGATCCGATGACATTTTCCTAGCTCCCTGCTGACTAACGATGTCGTTAGTAAGATACAAGCACGATATGCTGGATAACGCAAGCGTTAGCCAAAAGGGGATCGTGATGGAGTTCGAGAACCGGCTGCAGGATCGCCGGCAGTGGTCGATCGGTGAGGGCTGTTCGATGTCGAAGGTCCTCGAACTGCTGAGCACCAAGACGGCGTTCCAGGTGGTCCGCGAATTGTTCTTCGGCACAACACGGTTCGAGGATTTCGTGGAACGCATCGCGACGTCGGCACCGGCGGTATCGCGGGCGCTCAAGCAGCTCGAGGCGGCGGGCATCGTCGCGCGGGTTCCCTATCGCGAGCCGGGGCAGCGCGCCCGCGACGAGTACCGCCTGACCGAGGCCGGCGAGGACTTCCTGCCGGTGTTCATGGCGCTGGTGCAGTGGGGAGACGCCTACCTGCAAGACGGTCCCACCAGGCTGGCGTTCGTCGACGCCGAGACCGGCCGGGCCGTCGGGGTACGCGTGACCACCGACACCGGCGCACCGGGAAAGCGCTCGGCCGACATCCGGATCCAACGCTCCCCCGCCCCGTCACGGTGACGCCCATGATTGGCTAGAGCGAGGGCAAGCAACCGGGAGGCACACATGAGTCTGGTGGCCGGGCGGGGTCCGCTCAGCAGCGATCCCGCGGGACGCTTCTCGCCCGCGATCCCCGACGACGTCGTCTACGTCGAACCGCATCCCCGGCGGGTGCAGGCCGTCAAGGACGGGCGGGTGGTGATCGACACCGAGCGGGCGCTGATGGTGCACCGCCGGGGCCGGCCGCTGAGCTACGCCTTCGCCGCCGACGAGGTCGGCGACCTACCGAGCGAGCCCGAACCCGAAGCGCCGGGTTTCGTCCAGGTGCCCTGGGACGCGGTCGACACCTGGCTGGAAGAGGGCCGCAGGCTCGTGCACTACCCGCCCAATCCCTATCACCGCGTCGATTGCCGTCCGACCCGGCGGCGCCTGCGCGTCCGCGTCGAGGGCGCCACGCTGGTGGACACCGACGACACGGTGATCGTGTTCGAGACCGCGCTCGCCCCGCGGCTCTACGTCGACCCGGCTCACGTGCGCACCGATCTGCTGCGGCGCTCCGAGACCGAGAGTTACTGCAATTACAAAGGTTTCGCGACGTACTGGTCGTTCGCCTCGGGCGACCATGTCGTGGCCGACGTCGCGTGGAGCTACCCCGGCCCGCCGCCGGAAAGCCTGCCCATCACGGGGTTTCTGAGTTTCGACGAGACCCGCGTCGAAGTGACGGCCGAACTGCCGGTCAGCGCCCGTAGCTAGGACGCCCGAGCCCCAGCTCGTGCTGGGCGATCATATTGCGGAACACCTCCATGGTGCCGCCGTAGATGCCGGCGGGCACGGCGTGCCGGAAGATGAACTCGATGGCACCATTATCGGCGAAGTCCGCCGAACCCGGTGTGTCGGTGGGCAATGCCGATGCCGTCCCGAGCAGGTCCATCAGTTCCTGGGACACCTCACGCATGGTCTGGATGAGCGCCACCCGCCCATACATTCCGGGGGTGGACATGGCGGCCTCGATGCGGGCCATGCTGCGCCCGAACCGGTATTTGATCGCGTCGTCGTCGATCGGCCGCCGGCCCGCCGCATCGGGTCTCGACAGAATCGCCGCGACCCCGTCGGCCACCTCGGCCATCAGGTGGCCGTGCTCCGAGAGCATCGAAATGTTCTGCAGGCCATGGTCTTGGGGGTCGGTGATGCCGTGCTCGGCGTCGAGGGCGAACCGCATCACCGTCCAGCCGCCGTTGACCTCACCGATCCGGTACAGGTCATCGACCCGCACGTCGCTGTAATAGACGATGTTGGTGCGGTCACCGTCCAGCGTGCGGATGCCCTGGATCTCGATGCCTGGCGAATCCAGCGGCACCAGGAACATGGTGAGGTTCTTGTGTTTCGGGCCTTGCGGATCGGTGTTGGTGAGCAGGAAGACGTACTTGGCGTTCTGCGCGTTCGAGGTGAACATCTTGGAGCCATTGATAATCCAGCTAGACCCATCCGCCTCCCGCACGGCCCGGGTCTTGCAGGTGGCGACGTCGGAGCCGCCCTCGGGTTCGGTGTAGCCCAGGCAGAGCCGGATCTCCCCGGACAGCACGCCCGGCAGGATCGCGTCGGCGAGTTCGGGCGCGCCGAATTGCTTGACCAACCGCGCGACCACCGCCGTGGTGCCCCAGTGAAACCACGGGGTGTGGGCGCGACCGATCTCGAGGTGGAAGATTCGCCGGCGCACCGGGTCGAATCCCCCTTCGGACTCCTGGTACCAGTCCGACGTCAGATAACCCGCTTCGCCTAGCGCCAGATGCACCGGCTCACTGAAGTTTTCACCGGTCTCACGATCGCGCCGAAGCACCTCGTCGGTGACGTGTTCGGCCATGAACGCCCGGGTCTCATCGAGGAATTTCTGATCCTCGGGCGAAAGGTCGACGCGGGAGAAGTCCATCAGGCCGCGTCGATGACCAGGGTGCGGAACCGGTCGAGGGTTTCGAGCGCGTGCGTCAGGCTGTCACCGGGCAGGTGAACGCTGACCCACGTGACGCCCAGCTTCTCCAGCTTCTCCAAGCCGTGCAGGTAGGCGTCGGCGTTGAAGTCGTCGTCGGTGATGCTGCCGCCCTCGAAGTTGGTGAACGTGATGTCGATCGACGACCAATCCCGTTGCGCGGCATCGCATCTGCGTCGCAGGTCGTCGATGCCGTCGGCGAGCTTTTGCACGGAGTCGATGACGGCGGTGCCGGCCGTCTGGGCCAGCTGCGGCGGCGCGGGGAACGGGCACCACCCGTCGCCGTACTGGGCCACCCGCTGCCGCGAGGACGACGTGTTGCCCCCGATCCAGATCGGCGGGTGCGGATCGCTGACCGGGCGGGGATGCGCGGTAATGCCACGCGCGCTGAAATGCTTGCCGTCAAAGGAGATATCGTCGCCGGTCCAGATGGCCCGGATCACCTGCAGCGACTCCTCGAACAGCTCGGCGCGCTCGTCGTAGCTGACGCCCAGGGCCGCAAACTCGCGCTTGAGGTAACCCACGCCCACCGCGAGCGTGAACCGCCCACCCGAGAGCAGGTCCAGGGTGGCGCCGGACTTGGCCACCACGAACGGGTTTCGGTACGGCAGCACCACGATGTTCGGGATCAGCCGCAGCGTGGACGTCGTCGCCGCCGCGAAACCCAAGGCGACAAAGGGATCCAACGCATCGTGTCCGCCGGCCTCCAGCCAGCGCTGCGAGGGCGCCGGATGGTCGGTGAAGCCGAAACCGTGGATTCCGGCCGCCTCGGTCGCGGCGGCCACCTTGCCGATCCCGTCCCCGCTCACCAGCTCCGGGTTGTACGGATGACTGTGCATCGGGTGGGTGATGGTGAACCGCATGGCCTTAGAACCGCGCGCGGGAGTCGATCGCCGTGTCGCTGGTGCGCAGCGGGCGGATCAGCGCCTCCTGGGCGAAGGAGGCCAGCAGCTCGCCCTCTTCGGAGTGCACGGTCCCGCGCACGTATGACATGCCCGCACCGACCTGGGTGCTCTCGTGGGTGTAGAGCAGCCATCCGGTCCAGTCCACGGGTTCGTGGAAGGCGACCGAGATGCTCATCGGCGCGGTCGACACGGTCAGGTGGGCCTGCGCGGTGCCGATGCCCTCGTGCGCCCGCATGGTGGTCGAGATGCCCAGGTGGCCGGTGAAGTACGCGAGCAGCGCCTTGGCCAACTCGTCGCGCGTGGGGATCGGGTCGTAGTGCAGCCACGCATAGAGCTCCGGCGGGCCGACCTCGTCGGGGCTGTTGACGTCGACGACGTCGACGAGGCGCAGCTCGCGACCGACCATCGGCATCGGCGAGTGGTGCGCGTCCGCCGGGCCGGCGACGTCGGGGCGCGGCAGGTGGTGACGGATGACGTCGTCGGTGGGCACGTCAGCCAGCACCGTGATGCTCAGGCAGCGCCGGCCGTTCTGATGCACGGCGACCACCGCGGTGGCGGTGGAGCGGCCCTCGGCCACGACGTCGAGAACCAGTTCGATGGGCGGGCCGACGGTGATCGCGCGCGAGAAGACGGCGTGCGCCGAGCGCACCGACTTGTCGGGGAAGCGTTTGGCCACCGCGACGATCGCCTGCGCCAGCACCTGGGTGCCCTCCACCACCTGGCGTTCGTCGCCCGCCGCGATGCCGGTCTCGCCGGTGAACTTGTCCTGCCCGTCTTCCTGGACGTCGAACAGGTCCAGCAGGCCCTGCACGGTCCACTCGGTCTGCGCGGATTCCTCAGACGCCTTCGTCAATCCCGTTCACCTCTCGCGCTCGCAGCTCAGCGCTCAGCGTGACACTTTGAGTAGGATTTGTAAAGCTTGGCTAACAAGACGCCAGTCCGCCGCACCGGTAAGACGGCCGAAAGCCTAGGGAGGCAACCCAATTGGGTATCGTGACCACCACCTCGGAAACCGCGTTCACCCAGTCCGCCGAAACGGTGTACGACTTCGTCACCAATCCGCAGAACTGGACCAAGACCTATCCCGGCAGCGCGCACATCGCCAACTTGCCGCAGCTCCCGCTCAAGGTCGGTGACACCTGGGAGGAGGCCGGCCCCGACGGCGACCGGGTCTTCACCTGGCAGCTGGCCGCCGCGGTGCGCCCGACGCGGTTCGTGTTCACCTCGGTCGGCCGCCTGGGCCATGACCGCGACGGCAACGGCGGCATGGAGGGGCGCATCACGGTCTCCTACCACTTCACCAGGCCGGGGCAGGACGTCACGCTGTTCTCCCGCACCATGACGATCGAGGCGTACAAGCACGCCCCGCTGCCCGATCAGCTCTTCATGCAGGCCAATCCCGCCAAGATCGACGCCTATCACCAGGCCGTCGCCCGCGAGCTCGCCCGATCGGCAGATTGACACCGACACCCGCGGTGCATGACACTTTTTCGGTGTTTTGTAAAGCAGACCGCGACGCGCCAGGCGGGGACCGATGATCCCCGAGCCGCTGGCCAACGGTTTCTGCTTCGGCGAGGGCCCGCGCTGGTTCGAGGGCCTGCTGTGGTTCTCGGACATGCTGGGCGAGGCGGTGCACACCGCGACCATGGGCGGATCACTGACCACGCTGCCGCTGCCCGGGCATTCGCCGTCCGGCCTGGGCTTTCGGCCCGACGGGTCGCTGCTGATCGCCTCGACCGAGGACCGGCAGGTGCTGCGCTATGACGGCGAAACCGTGGTCACCATCGCCGATCTCGCGGACGTGGCGCCGGCCAACCTCGGCGACATGGTCATCGACGACGCGGGCCGCGCCTACATCGGCTGCCAGGCGTTGCACGGCGGCGTCATCATCCGGCTCGACCCCGACGACAACGCGACCGTCGTGGCCGACGACCTCGACTTCCCCAACGGGATGGCGATCACCCCGGACCGCAAGACCCTGATCGTCGCCGAGTCGACCGGCCGGCGGCTCTCCGCGTTCTCCATCGGCGCCGACGGCGGACTGTCCGACCGACGGGTTTTCGCCGACGGCCTGGACGGGCCGCCCGACGGCATCGCGCTGGACGCCGAGGGTGGGGTGTGGGCGTCGATGACGCTGGCCCACCAGTTCGAGCGGATCGTGGCCGGCGGCGACGTGACCGATCGCATCGACATGGGCGAGCGGGTCGCCATCGCCTGCGCGCTGGGCGGTCCGCAGCGCCGCACGCTGTTTTTGTTGTCGAGCACGGAGGCCTATCCTCAGCGCCTGGCCGGCACGCGGCTTTCGCGGCTGGACGCGGTCACGGTGACCACCCCCGGCGCCGGCCTGCCCTGACCCGAGAGGTTGACGATGACCGACGCCTACTACGAGCTGATCGACCCGGCCGGCGATGACGCCGCCGCGCTGGGCGAGAAGTTCAGGGCGACCGATCTGGCGCGCGGCACCTGGTCGGCGGCGATCCAGCACGGCGGTCCGGTATCGGCGCTGTTGGTCCGGGCGCTGGAGCGGTGCGAGCAGCGCGACGACACCCGGCTGTCCCGCGTGGTCATCGACCTGCTGGGCGGGGTCCCGGCCGAGGGCGACCTGTGGGTGCGCGCCGACGTGCAGCGCCCCGGCAAGCAGATCGAATTGCTCGGCGCCGAAATGCTGGCCCCCGGTCCCGACGGCGCCCCGCGGCCGGTGGCGCGCGCCAGCGGGTGGCGGTTGCAGCACCAGGACACGGAACCGATCGCGCACGCCGCGGCGCCACTGCCCCGGCCCCGGGCCGAGGCCTTCAACCGCAACCTGAAGGCGCGCGACTGGGACCGCAACTATGTGCACAGCTTGGAGTGGCTGTGGCTCACCGAGCCGCTGAGCGAAGGCCCCGGCGAATCCTGGATCAACCCGACCGTCGACCTGGTCAACGGCGAGTCCATGACGCAGCTGGAACGGCTGTTCGCGGTGGCCGACTGCGCCAACGGCATCGGCAGCAAGCTCGACATCACCAAATGGACGTTCCTGAACACTGATCTGGCGGTGCATGTGTTTCGTGTTCCCGACGGCGACTGGATCGGCATCCGGGCGGAGACCAGCTACGGGCCGGACGGCATCGGCACGACCATCGGCACGTTGTTCGACGAGCAGGGCGCGGTCGGCGCCATCCAGCAGTCGGTGCTGGTGCGCCGGCGCCCGCCTCGGGCCTAACGTGGGAGCGAATGACCGTGACACCTCGGCGACACTTCGAAAAGTCTGAATCATGAGCCAGCCGGCCCGGGCGACGACGATCGCCGACACCGACACCTCGACCCGTCAGCGGATTCTGGCGGCCACCGCCGAGGTGCTCGGCCGTAACGGCAAGACCAAGCTCAGCCTGTCCGACGTCGCCACGCAGGCCGGGGTTTCCCGCCCCACGCTGTATCGCTGGTTCGCCTCCAAAGAGGAATTGCTGTCGGCGTTTTCGGCCTACGAGCGCCAGATCTTCGAAAGCGGATTGGTGAAGGCCACCGCCGGCCTGAAGGGCGTCGACAAGCTCGACGCCGTGCTGCGGTTCATCGTCGAATACCAGCATTCGTACTCCGGGGTGCGGATGGTCGACGTCGAGCCCGAGCACACCATCGCCCAGTTCTCCTGGGTCATCCCGCAGATGCGCGAGGGCCTGCAGCGCCACCTGCCCGGGCCCAACGCGGCGGTGAAGGCGGCGACGGTCATCCGGATCGCGATCTCGCACTACATCGTGCGAAGCGATGATGCGGATCAGTTCTTGGCGCAGCTGCGGCATGCCGTGGGGATCAAGGGCAGCTAGTCGCCGGGTTCAGAGGCATCATCACGGAAATGTCCCTGAGGCACTCGCTGTCTACCAACGAGCTGTCGTGGCTATCGTGCTCTTTCCTGGAGTCGAATCCGGAGTTGTTGGCGAATCTCGGCGTGAATGTCAGCTTGGACTGTGGCGGCGATTTCGAGGGTGGCGGCTATACCGAACCGGACCGGTGCGGCTAGACGGCCAGCATCGACGCGGCAGTCGACGTTGATCTCAAGAGCCTCGCCGGTGGCAAAGGCTACAGCGCGGTCGCCTTCGAGAATCTCGTGCTGAACGGTTCCGGCTCTGGCAACCCAATACTCGGCTTCGGTCCGGTACACACCGAGGTGCTCTCCCGGTGGGTCGAACGACAGCCGGGCCATGCGATGCTTCCGGGTTCGGGGGTTCACCTCGGAAATCCACCCAACGGTGATGGTCAGCCGTCGCCACTCGGTAGTCGCCGCCAGGCTTGGCGGGAGGGGAAGTGTGAACGTCTGGCGTTGATCCGCTGAGATCGATCCTGCACCGAGCAGAAGCACGCGGTTAGAAGCGGCGGTGGCCACGCGTTCGGTCTGCACCGCTCCGTATCCGAGGAGGCGTGAGATGCGGCGGCGGTCGAGGTTGCCATTGCCAATGACCTGTTCGATCTCGTTCCTGAGAGGTCCCCAGGCCGCGGCGTGCACAAGTAGGGTCTTCGCCAGCGCAGGGTGATATTCCGGTGTCGGATAGGACGGCTCGCCTTGTTGCGGCTGAAGCGATTCGAGGACGTCGAAGATGCCGTCCACGGTCCTCGTGGCCAGGGCGGTGGAGTTGCTGGTCCCGTGGGTATAGGCCGTCGCCGTGATCGCGCCAGCCGTGCCAGGTGCGGCGACGCGGATCCCCGGCCCGGTAACTGTCGTTTCGGCCGGAGACAGCTGTGTATCGCCTTCAGCGGCAAGTGGACGTTGGTACAAGCTGCGTCCACCGGGTAGTAGCACATCGGGCTTGGCTGAGTTGTGATGCCCAAACCCCACAGGAGTATAGAGCGCCGGCATACCGGTCCCGGCGGCGTCGAGGACAGTGTCGCTGGTGGGCGTAGCTGCTGCGTCGAGGTGAAGGGCGCCGACCGTCAGAACGTTGATCGCCTCCGCCGGGGACAGGATGCGACGATGCCGGGCCCGCTCGTACATGGCGTTGGCCACCGACCGCCGTAACGCCTCGGCATCCGCGATTACCGCAGCCGGGACGGTGACGCCGATATCGTGATTGCCTGCGCTGACGAGGATGACGACGTTGTAGCGGTGCGCAAGCCAGTCGAGCAGCTTCGCCAGTGGGCTGATCCGGCGGATGAACATCTGAATGGGGTCGCCGATGGAGAGGTTTACCACGCGCACGCTGGGGGCCTGAGGCGGAGCAGAACCGTCGCCTTCGAACATGCGGCGAAAGGCTCGGTGGATCAGATCCACGAGGAGACGGTTGGGCAGCACCGTCTCCCGGTCGTCGAAGACAGGGTGGGGCTGCATGATCGGCCGAACGTAGACACGTCTGGCGCTTGGTCGTCCATCGTCGTTGAGGTCGCCGTGGCAGATCAGGGATGCCATTGCCGTTCCATGGTGCATCCTGGAACTCGTGTAACCATCGGCGATTTGGTCCGGATCGTCGATGATGAGTCGCCCGGTGAGGGCGATGTGGCCGGCCATCGGCAGGCCGTCAAGCAGTGCTATCCGCGGAAGGTTGTTTGTCGGCGTGATAGCGAATTGCTCGGGATCGAGGTCTTCATCGGTCGCGGCGAAGCCAGGGATCGACATCGGGCGTGCGGGCGAGACGTACATGATGCTGTCGGTGGTCAGCAATGCGATCGCATCCGGTCCCTGCTGCACGACGGATTCCACTTGGCCGTAAGGTATGTCAGCCAGAATTGCGTGGTAGTCGATCGCTTCGATTGTCGCTTGGCTGATGACTCGACCGCCTGTCTCAGCAACTATCGCGGTGACGTCGGATTGGGCCTGAGTCCGGCGGGCCGGGTCTCGGCGGTACCAGAGTTCGATTTCGACTCGCGCGAAAGTGGCTGATTGCCCGACGATGTCGATGGTCTCGTGCCACTGCTCGAGTAGTCCGGTTTCACGGACACGGTCTTGAGAGCCCCACCGGCGGACTTCCCGCAAAAGAGCGAACACGTTGCGCAGCGGAGCGAGACCACGCGGCATCCGCACCCGCGGATTCTGTTGCCATTGTTCAAATAGTGATAGCAGCTGAGCAACAGCTTGGGCGTTCGACATCACGACGTACAGACTGTCGTTGACGCGCTCGGTGGTGGGTTCGTCGTCTCGAACGAAGTGAAAGTCGTCGTCAGATTCGAACTCGTCGCCATCAACTTCGAGCAGGAACTCCAGGCCGGGGACCTGCTGGGCGGCGCGGGCGAACTGCGCGACAGTACCGGCAAGGTCGAAGACGACCACCAATTCCGGATCGGCCTCGGCGGTCTCGCCGGCAATATCGACTCGAGCCGCGTCGAGCGCCTGCTGAAGAGCGCTGAATTGAGGTTCGAGCCGCTGTCGCTGGCGTGCAGGGCTTGGCCCAGACACGCCGGGGCCGGGGAATCGCGGTGAGCCGGTGGGTATCTGGCCCGCGATCGGCGGTCCGAACGAAAGTGGCGGCCGCGGTGAGGTCACGAATTCCTCAGGGCGTGCCATTGCTTAAGCTGTTCGCGCACAACGTCTTCGATGCGTCCATCGGGAAGCAACAGGACATAGCGGCGTATCACGTCCTGGGCGAACTCCTCGATCTCAGCGTAGCTAGCTCCGGCCAACTTGTCGGCGAGTGTCCGCGGAGACTGCCCAAGGCTGCCGCCCAGCTTTATCCGCAGACGTTCCAAGAAAGCCGTAGCTTGCGCGCGGGAGGGAGGCTCGAGCGGCAGTCGTAGCTGGAACCTTCGCCACGCGGCGCGATCGAGAAGCTCACCGTGGTTGGTGGCGCAGATCGCGACGACATGCGACGGCAGTCGGTCGATTTGCAGGAGCAACGTAGAGACGACACGTTTGATCTCGCCGGTCTCGTGGGCGTCGGCACGCTCCTTCGCGATGGTGTCGAACTCATCGAAGAACAGAACACACCGCCGGGTCCGCGCGAACTCGAAGACGTGATCGAGTCGAGTCGTGGTCTCGCCCAAGAAGCTGGACACGACGCCCTCGTATCGCACCACGTAGAACGGCACCATCAACTCGGCGGCAATAGCTTCAGCCAGCGATGTCTTGCCGTTGCCCGGTGGTCCCTCCAACAGAATCCGGTTGCGCGGCTCGATGCCATGACTGCGGAGAAGCTCGCTGCGGTGATGCTCCTCGATGACCTCGTTGACGGCTGATGAGACGCGCGGTTCCATCTGAACGTCGACGAGGCGCCGTTTGGGAACCACCTCTTGGACAAGGTCAGACACCCTGCGAGCAGAGTCATCACGTGCCAGGAGGCCACGCGCACCCGTGGTGGTGATCAGCTCTGAGAGGCGGTCGGCGACCAAATGGTGTTGGTTGTTGCGTTCCTCGGCGATGATTGCTTCCACCAGCATTCGGAACCGTGTGTTATCGCCACGCTGCTGAGCCTCGACCAAGTCGATGACTAAGTCAGACCTCGCCACAGTCCCTCCTTCATCGGTGTACACCGCCAAGCTCTTGCGTTAGCGTGTCGCTGACTGCATCATGTCAGACCAAACCCACAAGTCGTCTATGACGTGCACGTTTATTGCACCGCGATTACGTCGTTAGCCGTCGCAAATCGATGCTGCCGCATGCTGGCCGCGCCCTGTGCCGCGGACGTATAGGGCGAGCGTGTCCAAGCAGCTTCGAAAACTGAAAAAGCTCGTACCAACCCTTAAATAATGGGGTGGCGCTAGTCGAACAGCACCGCCGCATTCAGATAACCCGTCGGGTCCAATGCCGCCTTGAGTGTCCGCATCGCGGCGATGTCGGCGGCCTCGCGTGACATCCCCAGATACGGCCGCTTGCGGCTGCCGACGCCGTGTTCGGAGCTGACGTTGCCGCCGGAGCGCGCGATGAGGTCCATCATCGGCTCGTACAGCACCCGCTCCCGGTCGGCCGGGCAGCGCAACACGTTCAGGTGCAGGTTGCCCTCGCCGATGTGGCCGAACAGCACCGGCAGCGCGTCGGGGGCATGCGTGTGCACCAAATCGACCGCGTGGCTTTCGAATTCGCTGATCGCCGACAGCGGCAGTGAGACGTCGAATTTCAGCGGCGGTCCGTACACGCCGAGCACCTCGGCCAGCGATTCGCGCACCTGCCACAACCGTTGCTGCGCAACGAGATCCACCCCGACCGCGGGTTCGCCAGAAATCGGCACGTCGTCGAGCAGCTCGGCCAGTCGCTCGGTCTGGTCGTGATCGGCGGCCAACTCCACCAGCAGCAGCCACTCGCCCTCAACCGGTGAACCGACGCCGCGATGCTCGGCCGTCAACGCGGCGGCGCGGCCGTCGATCAGTTCCAGGGCCGCGATGCCTTCCACGTCGCGGAACACCCGGCCCGCCGCCACCAGCGCGTCGAGGTCGGCGAATCCGCAGATCGCCGTCACCCGGTGCGACGGGGTGGCGTGCAGCCGCAGATCCAGCTCGGTGATGACGCCCAGCGTGCCCTCCGCGCCCACGAACAGCGCCGGCAGGTCGTAGCCGGTGTTGTCCCGGCGCACCCGGCTGTGCCGGCGCAGCAGTGTGCCGTCGGGCAGCGCCACCTGCACGCCGACCACCTGCTCGCCCATGTTGCCGTAGCGGACCGTGCGCAGGCCGCCGGCGTTCGTCGACGCCATGCCGCCCACGGTCGCGGTGTCACGCGCGGCCAGGTCCACGCCGAACACCAAACCGGCTGCGGCGGCGGCCCGTTGGACCGCGGCCAGCGTGGCTCCGGCGCCGGCCTCGATGCGGCGTTCTACGGTGTCGACGTCGGCGACGGCGTGCAGCCGTTCGGTGGACAGCAACACGTCGTCATGCTCGGGAACCGTGCCGGCCACCAGCGATGTCCGGCCGCCCTGCACGGTCACGTGCGCGCCCGCGTCGCGGCACACCCGCAGCACCTCGGCGACCTGTTCGGCCGTGCCGGGCCGCACCAGCGCGCTCGCCTTGCCGCGGTAGCGGCCGGTGTGGTCGACGCTGCGGGCCGCCAGCACGTCGGGATCGGTGACGACGTGGTTCGATCCGACCAGGCTCGCCAGGCTGCGCAGCATGCTCGCGGTTATAGCACCGACGACGCAAGACGCTTGCACCGGCCGCGTGTTGTCCAGGTTCAGCCCGGCACCGCGCGGAAGCACCCATCGACATGGCCGTTCCGATTCCCACGGCCTGCACGAACGAGTGGGCGACGACGGGACCGACATGCCGAAAACCCGCCTGGCGCAAGGCGGCCGACCCCCGCCATCGCCTTCATCGCTCGACCCTATCCACTGCCTTGGGGCACCTCGGCGAATCCCGGTTGCCCCGCGTCGACAACGGAATTGAACCGGTGCCGAGTTTGCAGGCGCTCATTGATGTCCTGGATCGCGCTCTCGGGAAGCGCGGTGACGTCGAAGTTCTCGCGGATGCGTGCCGGCGTCACGGATGCCGTGAGAACCGCGCTTTCCCGCTGAATTCCCCAGGCCAGCAGCACCTGTGCGGGAGTCTTGCCGAACTGCCGGGCGATGGACACGATGAGAGGGTCGTCGAGGAGCCGCGGTTCCAGCGCGTGCCCCAGCGAGGCGAACGCCGACAGGATGATTCCGTCCGTGTCGCGCAAACCGTGCAGTTCCCACTGGGGGTGATACGGGTGCGACTCGACCTGGACGACCGCCGGCTTGATGCGGGCGGTCTCGACTATCCTTCGGACGCCTTCGGCGTCGATGTCGGACAGCCCGATTGCGTTCGTAAGGCCTTCGTCCACAAGCGCTTCCATCGCGGCCCACGTCTCCTCCAGGGTGACGCCGTCGTCGTAGATGACGGCGCCGTGGATGTCGCGGGGATCTTGGTCATCGCCAGGCTGGAACGCGAACGGGGTGTGCACCAGATACAGGTCCACCGTGTCCAGCCCGAGCCTGTTAAGGCTCGCCTGCAGCGCGGGCTTCACCCGTTCGGGTCGGTGGTTGTTGTTCCACAGCTTGGTGGTCACGAACAGCTCGTCGCGGCGGACCGTCCCGTCGGCGAACAGCTCCTTGAGCGCCGCACCCACCTCGGCTTCGTTGCGGTAACGCTCCGCAGCGTCGAGGTGGCGGAACCCGACCTCGACCGCGGCTTTGACGGCCTCGCGCGTCCTGCCGTTATCGGAAAGCGAAGTCCCGAACCCGAGCGCCGGAATCTCCCCGCCGTTGTTCAGGACGATTCTGCGTTGACTGAGATTCTCGTTCGATGTCATGGCGGTCCGGCCTCCTCGCTTGTCACCTGGTTTATAACTGACCAGTCGTCTATTTAACAGGCGCGGCCGGTGCCGACATTCCCGGTCTTAACCATCAGTCCAGGAGCGCCGGGACCGTGACCGCCTCGAAGCGGTCGTAGGGGCCGCGACTGCGGGTCACCTTGCCGCGTAGGGCCGCCCCTTCCCACGCCTCGATCAGTTGGGCCGCCAGTTGCTCCGCATCAAGGTCCGCGCGAATCTCGCCCGATCCACGCTGGCCGGACCGCACACATTCCGCGATGGCCGTATCCCAGCGGTCGAGAATGCGGACGAGCTCGGCACGGACCTGGTCGCTGGATCCCCCGAGCTCGAGCGAGAGGTTGCCGACCAGGCAGCCGAGCAGGAAGTTGCCGGTTTCGTGTTCGTCGGCGAGCGCATGGAAGAAGCGGGTGATTCGCTCCCGCGCCGGCCCGTCCGCCTCCAGGATGGGCACCAGGCGCGCTTCGATATCGGCCCAGTAGTGCTCCAGGATGGCCGCGGCAAACGCCTCTTTGCTGGGGAAGTACGCGTAGAACGACCCCTTCGGCACGCCGGCGGCGTCGGTGATGTCTTTGACGCCGCTGGCCGCGAACCCACGCGCATGCACGAGATCCAGCCCTGCCGCCAACAGCCGGCGCGGCACGTCCGGGTTTGGTGGGCGGGGCATGCCACCGATATTAGCCGACCGGTCACTTATAGCGTCGGCGGCCGCATGGGCCGCCTAGAACTCCTTGTGATTCACGTCGGTGACCAGGCCGCCGTCCATGATGTACTCGCTGCCGGTGGAGTAGGACGACTCGTCGCTGGCCAGGAAGAGCACGAAGGTCGCGACCTCGCGGACCTCGCCCGGGCGGCCCAGCGGGATGGTCACCATGTCCTCGGGCAGGTGGGCGGTCATCGGGGTGCGGATGAACCCCGGGTGTATCGAGTTGACCCGGATGTTGTGCGGCGCCAGCTCGAGGGCCGCCGACTTCGCCAGCCCGCGCACGCCCCACTTGGACGCGACGTAGGGGTGCACCATCGGCGCGCCGCGCAGGCCCTCGATGGAGGACACGTTGATGATCGAGCCGCCGCCGGCCGCGATCATCGGCTCGACCGCGGCCCGCATGCCCAAGAACGTCCCGGTCAGGTTGACGTCAATCACCTTCTGCCACTTGGCCAGATCGAAGTTCTTCAGCGAGCCGAGCGCCACGGTGCCGGCGTTGTTGACCAGCACGTTGAGCTTGCCGAATTCGCCGACCGCGGTGGCGACGGCGGCGTCCCACTGGTCTGGCTGGGTGACGTCGAGGTGCACGTAGCGCGCGGAGTCGCCGATCTCGTCGGCCAGCGCCTTGCCCTGGTCGTCGAGGATGTCGCCGATCACGACCTTGGCGCCCTCCTCGACCAGCAGCCGCGCGTCTTCGGCTCCCATGCCGCCGGCGCCACCACTGATCAGCGCAACCTTGCCGTCTACCCGACCCACGTGGGTCTCCTTTCGATTTAGGTGGTCACCAAAGTGCTTGGTGCGTACAGGCCTTTGCCCGTTACCAGCGGCAAGTCAAGTGTGGTCCGAATGCCCGGCGGCGCCGCGATCACGGCGGGGATGGCGTTGACGACGCGGCCCGCGGCGCCCGCGATCGCCGCGTGGTTGTGGTCGCCCTTGCGGCTGCTGGGAATGATGTCGACCGCATACGACGGCTCGCCGGTGATCTCGACGCGGTAGGAGCCGTCACCGGAGGCGGGCTGGGGCAGGTCGGGGCGCAGGTCGGGCCGCAGCCGGGTGACGTGCTCGATGACGATGGCCGGATGGCCGTTGACCATGCCGCGAATCTCGAACTGCAGCACCGCCACGGTGCCCTTGGCGACGTGCCCGACCGCGATGTCGAAATCCTCGGGGGCGGGCTCGCGCTGGTAGGACTCGGTGATCTCGTCGACCTCGATGCCGAGGCCGGCCGCCAGCTGACGGATCGCGGTGCCCCACGCGATGCTCAAGATGCCGGGCTGCAGCAGCATCGGGATCTCGTCCATCGGCTTGGCGAACCCCATGTAGTCCATGACCTCGGTTCCGTTGTACGACGCGTAGTCGTGGATCTCCATGCAGCGCACCTGCTCGATGCGCTGACACGTGCCGGCGAGCGCGAACGGGATCAGGTCGTTGGCGAACCCCGGGTCGACGCCGCTGATGAAGATGCTCGAATTGCCTTGCTTGGCAGCGTCTTCCACGCGGGCGATGTACTTGTCGGGCATCACGCCCCACGGGTACTGCAGCAGCCCCGGCGACGAGCCGACGACGTTGATGCCGGCGGCCAGGATGCGCATCACGTCGGCCATCGCCTCGGGCAGCCGGGTGTCGCCCATCGCGCAGTAGACGATGCAGTCGGGCTTGGCGGCGATGATGGCGTCCAGGTCGTCGACGGCGGCGACGCCGGTGACCACGCCGGTGTCCAGGCCGACGCCGCACAGCTCGCCGGCGTCCTTGCCCACCTTCTCGGGCGTCGAGACGCACACCCCGGTCAGTTCGAACTGCGGGTTGGTGATGAGTTCGGCGAGGGCCAGCCCTCCGACATTTCCGGTGCCGACGTGCGCGACGCGGATCGCCATGACAGTCTCCGTCCCTGAAAACCCTGGACAACTTTTCTAGACAGTAGTCCATAAAATTTGGGGCGCATACCGGCGGGACTGGCCGCGGTCCGCGGGGCAGAATCAATCGCTGATGACACCACGCGAAGACCTTCAGTTCCCGTCCGGCGACGATTTGATCAGCGCCTGGCTCTACCGGCCGGCCGGCGACGGGCCGGCGCCGCTGCTGGTGATGGCGCACGGCCTGGGCGCGGTGCGCAGCATGCGCCTGGACGCCTACGCCGAGCGTTTCAGCGCGGCCGGCTACGCCTGCCTGGTGTTCGACTACCGCAACTTCGGCGACAGCGAGGGCCGGCCGCGTCAGGTCCTCGACGTCGGCATGCAACTCGCCGACTGGGCCGCGGCCGTCGCCTACGCCCGCACCTTGCCCGGCATCGATCCCGACCGGATCGCGTTGTGGGGCACCAGTTTTGCCGGCGGCCACGTGATCGCCACGGCGGCCCGGCTGCCGGGCATCGCCGCCGCGATCGCCCAATGCCCGTTCACCGACGGCCTCGCGTCCGCACGCACCATCACCAACCCGCTGGTCGCCGCGCGCATCACCGCCCGGGTGGTGCGCGACTTGCTGGCCCGCCGCCGCGGCCGCCCGCCGGTGATGGTCCCGACGGCCGGTAGGCCGGGCGAGGTCGCGCTGATGAACACCCCCGACGCGTACGCCGGCTACCTGCGGCTGGTGCCCGACGGGGCCGAGTTGCGCAACGAGGTGGCCGCGCGAATCGCGTTGCAGGTCTTCAGCTATCGGCCCGGCCGCGAGACACCCAAGATCGAATGCCCGATCCTGTTCTGCGTGTGCGAAGCGGACTCGGTGGCGCCCGCGTCGGCCACGCTGCGCCACGCGGCCAGGGCGCCCCGCGGCGAGGTCAAGCTATATCCCGAGGGACATTTCGCGATCTACGTCGACGACGCCTTCGAGCGGGTGGTCGCCGACCAGATCGCGTTCCTGGACAAGCACCTGAAAGGCGCGCCCGCCTAGGGTCCGAGCGGGGACGTCGTGCGGATGGCTTCGTCGCGAATGAGCCCGCGCAGCAGCGCGGTGCTGAACTCGGCGGCGATCTCCTTGGCCGACCGCCGCCCGCTCGGGCGAAGCCAGCGGTAGGCACCCAGGGTCATGCCGATGTAGCCCAGCGCCAGCACGTGCGAGTCGCACGGGTAGAACTCGCCGTTGGCGATGCCGCGGTCGATCAGGCCGTGCACGTGGTGATAGACCTGGGCTTCCTTCTCCCGGACCTCGGCGACCTGCTCACTGGTGAACCATTCGGTGATGTAGGGCTGCTCCTGGAAGTACACCGCGGCCCGTTCCGGATCGCTGGCGATGCCGGTGAGCAGCCGGACGGTGTACTGGTAGAGGGCCTCGCGCGCCGTCCAAGACGGGTCGTCGTGCACGGCGGCCAGCGTGCCCTCGGCGGCCTGACGGTAGATGTCGAACAGGATCAGCGACTTGCTGGCGTAGTAGTGGTAGACCGTCGCCTTGTTCAGCCCGATCACGTCGGCCACATCGTCCATCCGGGTGCCGTGATAGCCGCGCGCAGCAAACAGCTTGGTGGCAACCGCCAGCAGCTCTTCGCGCCGGGTCAGCCCGTTCGGGGTGATGCTGTCGGTGGGCATCTGTTCTCACTATCGTCGGTACGGCCAGGCCAGGGGCGGTGCGGCCCAGAATAGCTATCAACTAACTGGTTGGACAGTTTAAGCAAAACGCCGGGTGTCACGTGCAGGCGTATGCGACTAGACTCCTGATCGAACGCGATGAGTCGAGAGGTGGGGCCGATGGATCCGAGTCCGGATTACGACGGAAGCGACGAGATCGAGTTCTTCATGCGGTACCTGACCTGGGGCTTGCGTGGGGTCACCGACGGAAACGGCTACCCGCCGCCGGCGTACCCGCCCGTCTAACCGCCCAGCGCAGCGGCGCTTTTCCCGCCGTTACAGCGCTTTGAGTTCCTCGGCGACCTCGGTCACCGATTTCTTCGCGTCGCCGAACAGCATGCTGGTGCCTTCGCCGTAGAACAGCGGGTTGTCGATGCCCGCGAAACCGGAGTTCATCGACCGCTTGAGCACAATCACCGACTTGGCCTTGTCCACGTTGAGGATCGGCATGCCGTAGATCGGGCTGGACGCGTCGTTGCGGGCCGCCGGGTTGGTGACGTCGTTGGCGCCGATGACGATCGCGACGTCGGTGCGGGCAAACTCGTCGTTGATATCGTCCATGTCCTTCATGGCGTCGTAGTCGACCTCGGCCTCGGCCAGCAACACGTTCATGTGGCCCGGCATCCGGCCGGCGACCGGATGGATGGCGTACTTGACCTCCACGCCCTTGTCTTCCAGCAGCGCCGCCATGTCCTTGACCGCGTGCTGGGCCTGGGCGACCGCGAGGCCGTAGCCGGGCACCACGATCACCTGGTTGGCGTAGGCCATCTGGATCGCGGCGTCGGCGGCCGAGGTGGCCTTGACGGTCTTGTCGCCGCTGTCGCCGCCGCTCGGCGCGATCCCGCCGCCGCCGAAGCCGCCGGCGACGATCGCGGGGATCGAGCGGTTCATGGCCTTGGCCATCAGGTTGGTCAGGATCGAACCGGACGCGCCGACGATCATGCCCGCGACGATCATCGCGGTGTTGTTCAGCGCCAGTCCCGCGGCCGCGGCCGAGAGCCCGGTCATCGCGTTCAGCAGCGAGATGACCACCGGCATGTCGGCGCCGCCGATGGGCAGCACCACCATCAGGCCCAGCACGCCCGCGGCGGCGAGGAGCCCGATCATCCACCAGAGCGGCGCGCCGCCGGTGCCCGGATGCGCGTGCAGGCCGATGACGACGGCCGCGGCCACCGCCCCGGCCAGCAGCAGCAGGTTGATCGGCTGCTGCGCCTTGCCGAAGCCGATCGGCGATCCGGAGATGATCTCCTGCAGCTTGCCGAACGCGATGATCGATCCCCAGAACGAGATCGACCCGATGACCGCGGCGAACAGCGAGGCCACCACGATGTGCACGGTCGGCGACTCGCCGTGCTGGAAGGCCGAAAAACCTTGCGTCTCAATGAATTCCGCGAGCGCGATCAGCGCGACCGTGCCGCCGCCGACGCCGTTGAAGAACGCCACCAGCTGCGGCATGGCCGTCATCTTGGTGTAGCGGGCGGGCGGGACGCCGAGCACGACGCCCACCACCAGGCCGGCGATGATCAGCACCCACTGGTCGGTGTGGCGGATCTTGATCAGGGTCGCCACCACCGCCAGCGCCATGCCGACCGCGGCGATCAGGTTGCCGCGCACCGCCGTCTTGGGTCCGGTCAGGCCCATCAGGCCGTAGATGAAGAGGGCGAACGAGATGATGTAGAGGCCGATAACCAGGTAATTCATTTGGCGGCCGGCGCTTCCGTGCTCTCGGCCTTGGCGGGCAGCGGCTTCTTTTTGCCCTTGAACATGCCCAGCATCCGGTCGGTGACGATGAACCCGCCGATGACGTTCAGGGTACCGAACACCACCGCGACGAACAGGATGATCTGCACCGCCAGCGAGGGGTGCTCGACCGAGCCGAACACCACCAGCGCGCCCAGCACCACGATGCCGTGGATGGCGTTGGTGCCCGACATCAGCGGCGTGTGCAGCGTGTTGGGCACCTTGGAAATGACCGCGAACCCGACGAATCCGGACAGCACCAGGATTGCCAGGTTGGCCAATAGCTCGTCGTACATGTAGTCCTCTCAGTCCCGCGTCACGCAGGAGTCCGCGACGACCTCGTCGTCGAAGTCGGGGGCCAGCTTGCCGTCGGTGAGCAGCAGGTCCAGCAGTGCGGTGATGTTCTTGCTGTAGAGCTCGCTGGCGTGCTCGGGCATGGTGGCCGGCAGGTTCAGCGGCGAGGCGATGGTGACGTCGTGCTTGACGACGGTCTGGCCGGGCTCGGTGAGCTCGCAGTTGCCGCCGGTCTCGCCGGCCAGGTCCACCACCACGCTGCCGGGCTTCATCGCCTCCACCGCCGCCGCGGTGACCAGGCGTGGCGCCGGGCGTCCGGGGACCAGCGCCGTGGTGATCACGACGTCGAAGCCGCTGATCGCCTTCTCCAAAGCCTTCTGCTGCTGGGCGCGCTCCTCGTCGGTCAGCTCACGGGCGTAGCCACCCTCGCCGGAGGCGTCGATTCCGATGTCGAGCCACTGCGCGCCCACCGAGCGCACCTGGTCGGCCACCTCGGGCCGGACGTCGTAACCGGTGGTACGGGCGCCCAGCCGTTTGGCCGTCGCCAGCGCCTGCAGCCCGGCCACCCCGACGCCGAGCACCAGCACGGTGGCCGGCTTCACGGTGCCGGCCGCCGTCGTCAGCATCGGGAAGAACCGGGTGGACTCCGAGGCCGCCAGCAGCACCGCCTTGTAACCGGCCACGTTGCCCTGCGACGACAGCGCGTCCATCGCCTGGGCCCGCGAGATCCGCGGGATGGCCTCGAGCGCGAACGCCTGCACGCCCGCCTGCTTCAGCGCGCCGATCGAGTTCTCGGCGTTGCGCGGCGCGAGGAAACCGATCAGCGTCTGACCGCTGTGCAGCTTGGCGACCTCGGCCTGGGTCGGCGGCGCGACCTTGACCACCACGTCGGCGGCCCACGCGTCGCCGATGCTGGCCCCGGCCTCGGTGTAGAGCGCGTCGGGCAGCAACGCCCGCTCCCCCGCGCCGGATTCGACCACCACCGCCACGCCGCTGTTCACCAGCGACGCGACCGCCTTCGGCACCAGCGCGACCCGCCGCTCGTCGGGGCCGGATTCGGCGACCACTCCTACCGTCGTCTGCGCATTTGTCATGGCGCGTACATCTACTTTCCGTACTTTCCCGTACTGTCCCTGCCGATGGACGTGGCGCCGGCTCGGCCGCGCGCTTCGCTACCTTAACCAGGTTTCACCATGGACGCGTCAACGGCTCCGGCGGCCCAAGGCGGGATACCCCGGCCGAAGGCGATCGACGCTCCGGTCGATGGTTCGCCGCCGCCGCGCGACGCAGTAGCGCCCGCACCGTTGTGAGGTCACAAGCCGGCGTTGTTGCTACCAAAGCGGGATGTCGTGGCCGTGTTCGGACTCCGGTCGGGGCCCGAAGTAGCGCCGCTGCGATTGCTCGATCGGCACGTCGTTGATGCTGGCTTCGCGCCGCGCCATCAGTCCGGACTCGGTGAACTCCCACAGCTCGTTGCCGTAGCTGCGATACCACTGGCCGGACGCGTCGCGGCACTCATACTGGAACCGCACCGCGATGCGGTTGTCGTAGAAGTCCCAAAGGCTCTTGCGCAGTGCGTAATCCAGTTCGCGCTGCCACTTGCGGGTCAGAAACGCCACGATCTCGTCGCGGCCCACGACGTGTTCGTCGCGATTGCGCCACTGCGAATCGACGGTGTAGGACAGGCTGACGCGGTGGGGATCGCGGGTGTTCCAGGCGTCCTCGGCCGCCTGCACTTTCTGGATCGCGGTCTCCCGGGTGAACGGCGGGAACGGGGGGCGGGCTTCACTCATGCCTCTATCGTGCCGCCCCGCCGGCGCGCTTTCACCCCGGCGTAAGCACCGCGCTGACGACCGGAAACCCGGCGACTCGACACGTGTCCTATCGTGACGGGCATGGACTTCGCGATGTCGGCCAAAGCCATCGACTACCACAAGCGACTGTCCGACTTCATGACCGAGTACGTCTTTCCGGCCGAGGCCGAATACGACAAATACCGCGAAGAAGCCGGCCCACACGATCACACGGTCCCGCCCGTCATCGAGGACCTCAAGGTCAAGGCCAAAGAGCGGGGACTGTGGAACCTGTTCCTGCCGGCCGAATCGGGGTTGACCAACCTCGAGTACGCCCCGCTGGCCGAGCTCACCGGCTGGAGCCTGGAGCTCGCGCCCGAGGCGGTCAACTGCGCGGCGCCAGACACCGGGAACATGGAGACCCTGCACCTGTTCGCCACCGAGGAGCAGCGCAAGCAGTGGCTGGAGCCGTTGTTGGCGGGCGAGATCCGCAGCGCGTTCTCGATGACCGAGCCGGCGGTCGCCAGCAGCGACGCCCGCAACATCGAGACGTCGATCGTGCGCGACGGCGCCGACTACGTCATCAACGGCCGTAAATGGTGGACCTCGGGCGCGGCCGACCCGCGCTGCAAGATCCTGATCGTGATGGGCCGCACCAACCCCGACGCTGCCAGTCACCAGCAGCAGTCGATGGTGCTGGTGCCGATGGACACCCCTGGCGTGACGGTGGTGCGCTCGACGTCGGTGTTCGGCTGGCAGGACCAGCACGGGCACTGCGAGATCATCTACGACAACGTGCGGGTGCCAACCACCAATCTGCTCGGTGAGGAGGGCGGCGGCTTCGCGATCGCCCAGGCCCGGCTGGGCCCGGGCCGCATCCACCACTGTATGCGCGCGCTCGGCGGCGCCGAACGTGCGCTGGCGCTGATGGTGCACCGCGCGAACAACCGCATCGCCTTCGGCCGGCCGCTGGCCGACCAGGGTCTGGTGCAGCAAGCAATTGCGAAGTCCCGCAACGAGATCGACCAGGCCCGCTTGCTGTGCGAAAAAGCGGCGTGGACCATCGATCAGCACGGCAACAAGGCCGCCCACCTGTTGGTCTCGCAGATCAAGGCGGTGGCACCGCAGGTCGCGTGCGACGTCATCGACCGCGCTATCCAGGTACACGGCGCCGCCGGCGTCAGCGACGACACGGTGCTGGCCCGCCTCTACGGCTGGCACCGCGCCATGCGCATCTTCGACGGACCCGATGAGGTGCACATGCGGACCATCGCGCGCACCGAGATCGGCCGCGAACAGTCGGCCTTCGCCGCGGCGGTCACCGCAGGATGACCGAGGCGTTGCGAGAACTGTCCGGCGCGTGGAACTTTCGCGACGTCGCCGACGGCGCGAGCGCGCTTCGGCCCGGGCGGCTGTTCCGGTCCGGTGAGCTGAGCCGGCTCGACGACGCCGGACGCGCAACGCTGCTCGAGCTGGGCATCACCGATGTCGCCGACCTGCGCGCGAACCAGGAAGTCGCCCGGCGCGGCCCGGGGCTGGTCCCCGACGGCGTCGAGATCCACCGGCTGCCCCTTCCCGACCTCGGCGACGATGCACCGACCGACAACGAGGCCCCGCACGAGCACGCGTTCCGTCGGCTGTTCGAAGGCGACCCGAACCAATCCGACGAGGCCGTCAACGAGGCCGCCGTTCGTCACATGATCGACGAGTACCGGCAGTTTCCGACCCGCAACGGGGCGCAACGTGCTGTGCGGCAAGTCTTTTCGCTGCTGGGTGCCGGGCGCCCGGTGCTCACGCACTGCTTCGCGGGCAAAGATCGGACCGGTTTCGTGATCGCGACGGTGCTGGAAGTGCTCGGCGTCGACCGCGACACCATCATCGCCGACTACCTGCGCAGCAACGCCGCGGTCCCCCAACTCCGGGACCACATCTCCGAGATGATCAAGCAGCGCTCCGACGTCGAACTCACCCCGGAAGTCATGACGTTCACCGAGGCGCGGCTGTCCGACGGAGTCCTCGGCGTGCGTCCGGAATACCTGGACGCCGCTTTCCAAACGATCGACGACGAATTCGGGTCCCTGGACGCCTATTTACGCGACGCGGGTGTCAGCGAGGCGGACGTCGAACGCCTGCGCGGCGAACTGCTCGCCTGACTCGCTGACCACCCGGTCGCGGCTGGCTCAGCCCAGCTTGAAGTCCGCCTGCTTCGCCGCGGACAGGTCGGTGATCTCGCCCCACTGCGAGGCGATGTCCTCCACCGTCGGCGGCTTGTCGTAGTTGACGCCCGCGTTCTGGAACAGCGCGACGCGCTGCACCTTGCCGCCACCGACGACGAAAACCGAAGCGCTGTTCGGGTTTTCCTCGGTGCACAGGTAGGCCACCACGGGTGCGACGTATTCGGGGGTCAGCTTCTCGAGCACCTCCTTGGGCAGGATGTCCTCGGTCATGCGGGTGGCGGCGATCGGGGCGACCGCGTTGGCGTGGATGTTGTACTTCGCACCCTCCAGCGCCAGGCTGTTGATCAGGCCGACGAGGCCGAGTTTGGCTGCGCCGTAGTTGGTTTGGCCGAAGTTACCGAACAGTCCGCTGGTGGAGGTGGCCACGACGACGCGGCCGTAGCTCTGCTCACGGAAGTGCGGCCAGGCGGCGCGGATGACGTTGTAGCCGCCGTAGAGGTGCACCTTGAGCACGGCGTCCCAGTTCTCGAAGGACATCTTGTGGAAGGTGCCGTCGCGCAGTATGCCGGCGTTGCTGACCACGCCGTGCACGGCGCCGAATTCGTCGAGCGCGGTTTTGATGATGTTCTCGGCGCCCTCGGGTTCGGCGACGCTGTCGTAGTTGGCGACCGCCCGCCCGCCGGCGTCCTTGATCTCCTGGACCACCTGGTCGGCCATGTTATGGCCGGCGCCGGTGCCGTCACGCGAACCGCCGAGGTCGTTGACGACGACGCTGGCGCCCTCCTTGGCGAGGGTCAGGGCGTACTCACGGCCCAGGCCTCCACCGGCTCCGGTGACGACGATGACGCGATCCTGCACTCCGGGCATACGTTTCCTCTCTGCTGTGAAAAACTCAGTGTTGCAACGGTTTCGGTGAAACCAGGGTCAGAACATTCGGCGGGCCATCTTGAAGGCCCGCTCGGTGTACGGAGGGTAGATGAAGCTCGACAGGTCGGGCCGAGTGGGTTTGGTCAACACCGACTTGCGGTGGCTGAACTCCTCGAAGCCATAGCGGCCGTGGTAGGCCCCCATCCCCGAAGCGCCGACCCCACCAAACGGCAGCTTGGCCGTCGACACCTGGAAGGCGATGTGGTTGACCAGCATGCCGCCGGCCGGCACCTCCTTGATCACCCGCTCGCGCGTCTCGCGCCGCTTGGTGAACAGGTACGCCGACAGCGGCTTGGGCCTTGAGTTCACGAAACGTATTGCCTCGTCCAGGTTTTGGACGGTGACCACCGGCAGGACGGGACCGAAGATCTCGTTCTGCATCAGCGGCCCGTTCGGGTCGGGGTCCACCACGACGGCGGGCTGGATGCGCAGGTTCGACGCGTCGCAGGCCCCGCCGACGGTGACCTTGCCGTCTCCGCCGGACAGGTAACCGCTGATCCGGTCGAATTGGCGTTGATTGACCACCCGCATGCCGCCCGGCTTGTCCGAGGTGAACTTGGTGATGGCGGCACCGATCTTGTCGACCAGTTCATCGCGAATCGTGGCGTCCGCCAGGACGTAATCGGGTGCCACACAGGTCTGTCCGGCGTTGAGCAGTTTCATCCAGGCGATCCGCTTGGCCGCCACCTCCACGTCGGCGTCGGCGGCGACGATGACCGGGCTCTTGCCGCCGAGCTCCAGAGTGCAGGGCGTCAGGTGCGGTGCCGCGCCCTCGTAGACCTTGCGGCCGATCTCGGTGCCGCCGGTGAACAGCACGCGGTCCAAGCCTTGGGCGATGAGCTCCTGGCTCGTCGCGCCGTCGCCCTCGACCACCGCGATGGCGTCCTTGTCGAGATACTTCGGCACCAGCTCGGCCATCAGGTGCGCGGACGCCGCCGCGATCTCGGACGGCTTGAGGATGACGGCGTTTCCGGCGGCGATCGCTCCGACGGCCGGACCCAGGGTCAAATAGAACGGGTAGTTCCAGGCGCCGATGATCAACACGGTGCCGTAGGGCTCGTACTCGATCCAACCGCGGCCGGGAAGTTGCGGCACCTCCAGCAGCTGGTACTTGCGGCGGGTCCACCTCCGCACCTTCTTGGCCGCGTACTTGGCTTCGCCGGCGGTGGTGGCGATGTCAGCGATGTAGGCCTCGAAGGGGCTGCGGTCCAGGTCTTCGGCGAGCGCGGCGGCGATCGCGGCCTCGTTCTCCTCCATCAGCTTCGCCAGTTGCAGCAGCTGCCGCTTGCGCCATTCGACGTCGCGGGTACGTCCGGTGGCGAAGGTCTGACGAAGGCGGGCAACCGTGGCGGGGACGTCGGCCGCAGCCGCCCCGTTGGTGGAGTCCTTGGCGAGCGATGTCTGCGATGCAACCGATTCGGTGGTCATCATTGTCCTTCCCGAGCAGAGTCCCGCTGCAAGGCGGCCGCTCATCGGTGATAACCGCGATACTAACCATCCGGTTGGGAGAGCAATAGGAAGGATCCGCCCAACCCCGGTCTCGCCGGGCAGTACCACCGCGGTTGCGGCGCGGTTACTTGACGCAGGGCACCTTCGCCGCGGTCATCTGGCTGAGGTCGGTCGGCGCCGGGGCGCGGTCGCCGGTGCCGGTGGCGGCGACGGCACTCACCTGCCCGGACCCCGACGGGTCGGTCGTCGCGCCGGGGTGGGCGAGGTAGTCCGCCGCGGGAAACCCCGTCCCCACCGTCAGCCGCACGGTGGCCGCGGCCACGGCGCCGTTCGCCGTCGCGGGCATGTGCAGCTGGTCGGCCAGGAGCTGCGCGCCGCGGTCCGCCCCGGGGCCGTATTCGATGACGCTGTCGTCGGCCGGGGCCGCGGCGGTCGTGGCGCTGCCGCGGGTGAAGCCGCGGGCCGCGAAGGCCTCCTCGATGGCGGCCGCGAGTCCGTCCCGTGCGGCCGCGTTGACGACGTCGAGGATCACGGGTTCGGTCAGCACGGGTGCCGGCTGGGTGGCCGGTGACGCGGCCTCGAGCGCGACCGGCGTGTCGGACATAAACCGCTCGTTGACGATGCGCCGGATCGTCGGAAGGTCAACCTGGTTGATGTCGGACCCGTTGGCGTCCTCGCCGAAGCCGGAGATGGGCAGGGTGTACAGCGACAGCGGCCGCTCACTCAATTGCGAGGCCCGCGAGGCCAATTCCATGATGTCGAGCCCGTCGTCGACGGCGACGTTGTCTCGGGCGACCTGCAGCAGCTTACGCAGCCCGCTCACGCTGGACAGCGCACCACCGCTGCGAGCCGCCTGGACCAACGACACCAGGAACGCCTGCTGCCGTCGCGTCCGGTCGAAATCGGTGAAGGAGCCGTCGTTTTCGTCGCGGCGCTGCCGCACGAAGGCCATCGCGTCCGCGGCGTCGATGCGCTGCACCCCCTGATGGAAGTCGGCACCCGAATAGCTGTCCCGCGTATCGGCGTTGAGGCACACCGTGATCGGCTCGACGGCCTTGGCGATTTGAAAGAACGCGCCCAGCGTGATCTCGACGAAGTGGTCGACGGAGATCCCCAGAAAGTCGTTGACGGCGCTGATTTCGGCCTTGCGCCCAGCCTCGCGGGCGGTCTGCTCGCGGGCCGCCAGATTGGTGGCGCCCGCCCCACCCGATTTCCCGGCCGCCTGCGAATTCAGCGACTGCTGATAGGCCAGCCCGTAGGCCTGCTTGATCTTGCCGGCGCAGACCGACCCCGGGCAGCCCGGTAGCTCCGCGTAGTCGTCGCGCGGAATCGAGATCGCGGTGACGGGCCCGTCACCGTCCGAATGATGCACGACGATAAGGACATTCGCGTTGTAGCCGCCCGAGCTTTCGTCCCCGGCGTGCAGCGCGTCGTAGATCTCCTGGGGCAGCGGCTGACCGTTCTGATCCAACCTGCTGTCCAAGCCCATCAGCAAGATGTTCTGGTTGCCGTCGAGCGTCGTCGCCGCATGGGGCAGCGCGTGGGAGATGATGATCCTGCCCAGCGCGGTGTGGTAGCCCGTCCAGCCGACGCCGGTGATGGCCATGACGAACGCCGACGCGATGCTGGCGACCAGGCGGCCCTTGAGCAGCACCCAACGGTGCGATCGCCCCGATCCGCCACTGGCCATAATGAGTGACCATTGTCCCCGATGACCAGGCGAATTCCCGGTAACCGGAGCCGCGAGCCAACCGACGGTCGACGAGCCGGGTGCGGGCCGCTACAGGCGCTCGGCGATGACGAAGTCGGAGAAGGCGTCCCGGTCTTCGTCGATTTCGGAACTCTGCACCCCACGACCCAGGCGGTGCATCTCGTCGATCGAGTTCTGCGCCGTGGCGCGCCAGCCGTGCTCGTTGAGCCAGTCGGCGAGGTTCGCACGGTGCTCGTCGCGGTACATCAGCTCGCCGACGTCGACGGTCTCCTCGAGGCCGAGCTGGTCGGCCACCTTTTTGAACCGTTCGCGCATCTGCTGGCGCCGCTCCTCGGCGTGCATGGGTGCGGTCTCGGCGGAGACGCGGCTGCCCGCCGGGCTGAGCTCGCCGATCTGCGTGAACAGCTTGTCCTGGGCTTCCGCGGGTAGGTACATCAGCAATCCCTCCGCCAGCCAGGCGGTGGGCCGGGCGGGGTCGAAGCCGGCCGCGCGCAGCGCGGTCGGCCAGTCCTCGCGCAGGTCGATCGCCACCTCGCGGCGGTCGGCGGACGGGGTGGCACCGCTTTCGGCCAGCGTCGTGGTCTTGTAGTCCAGCACCTGGGGCTGGTCGATCTCGTAGACGGTGGTGCCGGCCGGCCAGTCGAGGCGGTACGCCCGCGAATCCAGACCCGACGCGAGGATCACCACCTGCCGGATCCCGGCGGCGACGGCGTCCGCGAAGTACTCGTCGAAGAAGTGGGTCCGCACCGCCTGGTAGCCGCGCATGTGCTGGATCCGGGCGGCGGATTCTTCGTCGATGGCTTCGATCTTGGCCACGACCTCCGGGTCGAGCATGGCCTCCCAGAGCACCTCGGCGCCGGCGTTGTTGACCAGCAGCCGGGCGTAGGGGTCGCGGATCAGCGCGTCGGGCTGCTCGGTCTCGATGGCCCGCGCCGCGGCGACCATCACCGCGGTGGTGCCGACGCTGCTCTTGATGTCCCAGGTGTCGTCGTGCGTGCGCAGTGAACTCATGGCGTTGCTCCTTGGATCGATCCTCGGTCAGGCGGTGGGCGTGCCGAGACGCGCCCGCAACAGGGTGCTGCGGACCGCCTCGTCGGTCAGGTCGTCGGGCACTGGACGCCCCAGCCGGGCCATCTCGTCGCGGTTACTCACGCTGTGCACCTGCCAGCCGTGCTCGGCCAGCCACGCCGCGGCGTCCGAACGGTCCGGCTCGTGGTACGTCAGCGCCTGGACGTTGACGTCCAGGCCGAGCCGCTCCCGCATCCGCAGCCAGCGCTGCGAGTTGCTGCGCGAGTTCATGCCGAACATCTCGATCGCGACCTGGCTGCCGGGTGCGCTCAGCGCGGTGAACATCTCGAACAGCCGGTCCTGGGCGTCGCTGGGCAGGTACGGGAGCAGGCCTTCGGCCAGCCACGCGGTGGGCCGCGTGCGGTCGAACCCGGCGGCGGTCAGGGCCGCGGGCCAGTCGTCGCGCAGGTCCACCGCGACGGGGTGCCGGATGGCGGTGGGCACGGCGCCGTGCTGCTGCAGGATGCCTGCCTTGTATTCGAGCACCTGGGGCTGGTCGATCTCGTAGACCGTGGTGCCGGTCGGCCAGTCCAGCCGGTAAGCCCGGGAGTCGAGGCCGGCGGCCAAGATCACCACCTGGCGGATGCCTGCGTCGACGGCCCCGGCGAAGTACTCGTCGAAGAAGTGGGTGCGCACGGCTTGGTAGTCGATGCCGCACCGATGCGCGCGCTGGCCGTGCTGATCGCCGTCGAGCCAGCCGAGCTCGGGGTCGGCCAACCGGGCCCACGCCGGTCCGGCCGACGACACCAGCAGGCGCGCGAACTCGTCGCGGATCAGCGGATCGGGTCCGGCGGTCTCGGCCGCGCGCGACGCGGCGACGCCCAGCGCGGTGGCGCCGACGAGTTCGGTGATGGTCCAGCTGTCGCCGGCAGACCGTACGGAAGGCGGTGGCGAGGCATCCAGGTCAGTCATATCCCGACCATGGTACCGGGATAAGTTAGTTAGCCTATACGCTTTGTGCGCAACTTCACTGCGTCGAACGGGCTAGGCCTCCGGCCGCCAGAGCGCGCCTTCCAGGAGCTGGCGCAGCATCCCTGTGACAGCCAGCATTTCCTTGTAGCTCTTGATGTAACCCGCGTACAGGCCCACCCCCGAGATCACCACGAGCAGTGATTCGACCAACGCGGACGCATCGATGTCGGCGACGACCTCGCCGCGCTCGATCGCCTCGTTCACTTCGCGCATCAGAAATTCTCGCGCCACCCGCACGGAATCATTTTCGGTTGCGCTCCACTCCGGATGCCGCTGCGATTCGAGTACGCCGCCGATAATGAACGCCGAACCGGCGGGATTTTCCGAATTCGCTTTAACAGCCGCGGAGATGAACGCCGTCAGCCGTGCTACCAGCCCCGTCTCGCCTTCGGCCTGTTTAATTCCTGCTCCGATGATGAATTCATTTGTCTCGTCCATAACTTCGCGATAAAGCGCTCGTTTGCTCGAGAAATAATGGTTAATCGCCGGTCGGGTAAGGTCGGCGCGCGCCGCAATGGCCTGGAACGTCGCGCCGTCGTAGCCGCGCTCGCTGAAGACCAGACGGGCGGCTTGGATGATCCGCTGCCGCGTCTCGTCGGCTTTCGCGGCGGGCGGACGCCCGGGCCTGCGATTCCCCCGGGGATGCATTGCTAAAGTGTGCCACCCCCGCGGTGCGGCATTAGCGCATTTGGCGGAATGGTGCCAAACTTTCCAGCTCGGTAGTCCTCTAGCGCCTCGATCAATTCCGCCCGAGTGTTCATCACGAAAGGGCCGTAGTGGAATACCGGTTCGCGAATCGGCCGCCCGCCCAGAAGCAGCACATCAATGGCGCCCCGGACCGGCAGGCCGCTCGAATCCGGTGCCCGCTGGGCGCCGACCGTGATCCGATCGCCGGCTGACAGGACCGCTAACTGCCCCTGGCGGATCGGGTGCGCGACCGGACCGACGTACCCGCTGCCGGACAGCACGTAGGCCAGCGCGTTGAAATCGCGCCGCCACGGGATGTTGAGCCGGGCCCCGTTCTCGATGGTCGCGTGGGCGAGGGTGATCGGGGTGTGAGTGATGCCCGGACCCCGGTGGCCGTCGATCTCGCCGGCGATGATGCGGACCAACGCCCCGCCGTCGTCGGAGGCGAGCAGGGCAGCGTCGCCACCCTCGATGGCCTGATAGCGCGGGGGCGCGAACTTGTCCTTTTTCGGCAGGTTGACCCACAACTGGATGCCGTGGAAGAGCCCGCCGCTGTCGACCAGTTCGGCCGGCGGGGTCTCGATGTGCAGGATGCCGGACCCGGCCGTCATCCACTGCGTGGCGCCGTCGGCGATCAGGCCGCCGCCACCGTGCGAGTCCTGGTGCGCGAACTTCCCGTCGAGCATGTAGGTCACGGTTTCGAAGCCGCGGTGCGGATGCCAATCGGTGCCCCTGGGCTCGCCCGGTTGGTAGTCGACCTCACCCATCTGGTCCATGTGCACGAACGGGTCGAGCGCGGCGGTGCTGACGCCCGCGAAGGCGCGCACCACCGGAAAACCCTCGCCCTCGTAGCCGCGCGGGCAGGTGGTGATCGATCGGACGGCCCGCTCGGCATCCGCAGGGCCGGGGCCGCTCACTCGCGGCAGGGTCATGGTGTCAGCCGTGATTGCAGGCATCGGGCTCCTCGTTTAGTGGATGCCCCATATAACCGGACTGAGGTCCGCTTATTCCGGGGGCTCGTAACAGGCGGCCGATAGTTCCATAGGGCAATATTTGCTGACATAAATATTCGTCGCGGGTGCGGGTGACCTTCGAACATGGTTTCGACGCAACGATTGAAAGAACGCTGGGGAGGGTGACGGGCATGGGGCAGGACAAATCAGCCGGTCACCCGGCCCGCACGCGAAAGCCGGGGGCCGGGTTTCCGGGACAGCTCGCAAGCTGGCTGCGGGCGAATCAACTGGGCTTGTTTTGCGTGGCAATCGTGGTGGGGGTCGGCGCCGGGCTCGGCGCGGTCGCATTCCGCTACCTGGTCTTCGGCTTCACCTGGCTGGCGACCGGCCATGACGAGTTCGGCCAACAGGGGTGGGCGGCCAGCGACCACCTGCCCTGGTTGGGGATCGCGTTTTACGCGGTCATCCCCGTTATCGGCGGGTTGCTGTACGGGCCACTGATCAGCCGGTTCGCGCGCGAGGCGCGTGGCCACGGCGTCCCGGAAGTGATGATCGCCGTCGCAGAGAACGGCGGCCGCATCCGCCCGCAGGTGACGGTGGTGAAAGCGCTGGCCTCGGCGATATGCATCGGAACCGGCGGCTCGGTCGGTCGGGAGGGGCCGATCGTGCAGATCGGTGCGGCGCTGGCATCAAGCTTCGGTCAATGGGTGCGGATGCCGGAGAATCGGCTAAGGGTGCTGGTGGCGTGCGGCGCCGCCGGCGGCATCTCGGCAACGTTCAACGCCCCGATCACCGGGGTGTTCTTCGCCGTCGAACTGATCCTGCGTGAACTCTCGGTCGAGGCGATCTTCACCATCATGCTTTCGGCAATGGTCGCCGACGTGATCGCCCGCGTGTTCTTCGGCTCCGCCCCTTTCCTCACGAAGCTTCCCGAGGGCATCGAGCTCAATCACATTGCCAATTACTTGCTGATCGCCCTTCTTGCGGCGGTCGCCGGGGTGCTGGGCATCGTGTTCAAAAACGTCCTGTACAAGACGGAGGATCTGTGTGATCGGCTCTGGGGCGAGCGCCCGGACTGGGCGCGACCGGCGGTCGGTGGATTGGTGCTGGGCCTGCTGTTGCTCGCCGTGCCGCAGCTGTACGGGGTGGGCTACCCGGTCATGTACGCCGCCTTTGCCGGCCATTACGCTCTGTGGTTCCTGGTGGTCCTCGCCGGCGGCAAAATGCTGGCGTGCAGCTTGACCATCGGGATCGGCGGCTCCGGCGGCGTGTTCGCTCCGTCGTTGTTCGTGGGGGCTACTTCCGGCATGGCATTCGGGCTGATCGTCCAGCACGTCATCGGCACTGCGGTGGGACATCCCGCGCTGTATGCCATCGTCGGCATGGGCGCGGTATTCGCTTCCGCCGCCCGGGCCCCGCTCACCGCGCTGGCCAGCACGGTCGAGATGACCGGCGACTTCACCCTGACATTGCCGGTCATGCTGGCCGTCGCCGTGGGAACCACGGTGTCGCGCGGGCTTTCCTACGGCACCATCTACACCGCCAAGCTGCTACGCCGGGGCATCGACATCGATCGGCCCGCCCCCGCCCACGCTTTTGCGGGCCTCACGGTCGCTGAGGCCATGCATCCATTTGCCACTCCACTGGACCTGACCCATCCGACAAGCGACACCACCCACGACAGAACACAACTCCTCGGCCCCGTGACCCGGATCCGGGAACCGCAGGCGCTGTTTGCCAACGACAGCCTCGCGCAGGCCCTGCGCCAGCTGGTGCTCTATGGCCGCGATGGACTACCGGTGATCGATACCAACGCGCACCGCGTTCAGGGTTGGCTGACCAACCAGAACGTGCTGCGCGCCGTCAGTGCCTACGTCACAGGTGTCGAACCCAGCCCCACCGCCGCGAATCTCGGCGGTGACTCCGCGGACCCGAAAAGTCCCGAGAACGAACACGATCCGCGAAGTCAACTCGACGGATACTGCATCATCGAGCACACTCTGGCGGCGGATTCGGCCGCGGTCGGACGCACGCTCGACGACCTCGATTGGCCGGCGGGCCACCTCCCGGTATCCGTAGTGCACAACCGGCAGCTGGTCGACGCCCAACCCGCCGTGCAACTCACGGCCGGAGACCGCATCAATGTCCTAGTCCCCAAAAACGGTTCGCGGGACGCCGATTCCAAGCACCGTGACTAGCATAACCGTCAGGATTTGCCACGAGCGCTGCTTGCGGCGTCCTTCTCGGTGCTCTTGCCTTGGTGGGCCAACTCTCCGCCGGCGCTTTCCAGGTGCGCCCGGACGAACCATTGAAACTTCTCCAGCCGACCCGCCTGCCCGATCAGCAGGTCCTGGGTCACCTGGTCGAGTTCGTCTGTCTCGTCGATGTATTGGCGGATGTCCTCGATCACGCCGGTGTACACCAGATCCAGCGCGGCCAAGTGGGCCTGGACCGTGTCGCGGCCGACCGAATAGTCGTCCCACGAGCGGTCCTTGATGATGGCGCCGGGAGTACCCTGCGGCGAAGCACCAAGGGCCGCAATGCGTTCGGCGACATCGTCGGCGAACCCGCGGACCGCATCCACCTGCGGGTCGATCATCTCGTGCACGCCGATGAAGTTGGGGCCCACCACGTTCCAGTGAATGTGCTTGAGCGTCAGGTGCAGATCGTTGTAGGTGCTCAGTTGCTTTTGCAGCAGTTCGGTGAGCCGCGCCGCCTGCTTGTCGGTCAATCCCGGAATCGTGAACTGAGTCATCGCTTGTTTCCTAGCTTCCTTCCATGGGGTTCACACACGGTTACTGCCCCGTTGGGTACCCGATGGCGATAGTGAAAAACGCGACGGATCAAAGTGAGTGGATTTGCTGCACCGGCAGCCGCGGCCCGCGGCGCGGTTCGTACGCCAGTCCGCTGGCCTCGAGGAGCCGGACCACGCGCTGGCGGTGCGGGCGCATCGGCTCGAGCAGTTCGAGCATGCCGGCGTCGTCGACGGGCCGCCCCAGCAACGTCCAGCCGATCATCTTGGGGATGTGGTAGTCGCCCACCGACACGGCATCGGCGTCACCGAAGGCGCGTTGTGCCGTCTCGGCGGCGGTCCACTCCCCCACGCCCGGCAGCGACATGAGCGCCGCACGCGCCTGCCCGGCCGGCCCACCCGCCAGCCGCTCCACCGAGGAGGCCCGACGCGCGCAGGTCACCACCGCCTGCGCCCGTCTCGGGTCCACGTTGGCGCGATGAAACTCCCACGACGGGATGTATCGCCAGACCTCCGCGGCCGGCATGACGCGCATCCCGTCGGGCGCCGGCCCCGGCGCCGGCGAGCCGTACTTCGACACCAGCACCCGCCATGCGCGAAACGCATCGGCGCCGGGCACCCGCTGCTCGATGATGGCCGGGATCAGCGCCTCCAGCACCAGGCCGGTTCTTCCCAGGCGCAGGTGCGGCACCCGTTGCTGGGCGGCGGCAACCGTCGGATGGTGCGGCACGAAGTCCGAGTCGTCGTCCTCGAGACCGAGCAGGGCGGGCAGCATCTCGACGAACTCCTGCGCGCCGCCGCCCCACGCCACGGCGTGCGCGGCGTTGTGGGCGACGCGGCTGATCCGGGCCGTGACCGGACCGGTGGGTAGCAGGCTGGTACGCCAGATCGAGCCGTCACCGGGAGTCCGGAAGCACGGATCCCCCCGGCCGCGGCGAAGGGGCCCCAACGTGTGCCCGAAGCTGACGGCTCCGGGGAACACGACCGTGCGCGCGCTTTCCACCTGATGACTCCCCGACTGCCGTGATTGACCGTGAACTGCGTCCCACGTCAATATTGCGTTGTGATGACGCCGTTCGATGACCCGCAGGGCGAACTGGCCTGGATGTTCCTGCAGAGCACCAGCGACGGCGGCGATCTGGACGAGGGCTTCTCCCTGCTCAGCGACGACTTCACCTACTGGACGCTCTACACCCGCACGTCCTGTGACAAGGACGCGTTTCGGCGTGGGGTGGAGCGACGCAAACAGGAGCTCGAACTGACCATCGACCTGGTGCGCTGCGTCAACGAGGGGGAGACCGTGGTGGTGGAGGCGCAGGCCAGCGGCATCACGTCCGCCGGCGTCGAGTACGACAGCCCGTTCGTCTGCATCTTCGACACCCGTGACGGGCTGATCGTCTCGATGCGCCTCTACAGCGACACCCGCGCGGTGGCGACCGCGCTTCCCGGGTGGGTCCCCTACTGAGCTAGCACGCTGATGTCGGCCTTGTTGGGGTAGAACGCCACATGCCCGGCGATCGCCGCGACCGCCGGATACGGCTGCTCGTACGTCCAGATCACGTCGTCGACGGTGTCACCGGCCGAAGTGGTCACGCTGTAGTAGCTGGCGTCGCCCTTGAAGGGGCAGTACGTGCTGGTGTCCGTCCGGGTGAGCCGATCCTGTGCCACGTCGGCGATCGGAATGTATTGCACCGCAGGCAAAGTGGCTTCACGCAGTTCCAGCGCGGCGGTGGTGTCGGCGACGAGCTCGCCATTGACGCGCACCTGCACCCGTCCCTTGGTCGGCTCGATGGTGATCGGGTGCCCCGCGTTGGGTTCTTTGATTTCCGGGTGGGCCATGGTGGTTCCTCCTTCAGGCGCCTATCAGTCGTTCAACGCGCGTCCGTGGCCTAGCCTTCCCGTTCGGCCGGGCCAAATGCGTAGCGGTGGTATTGCGCCATGTTCGCAGCCGCCTGAACCTGCGCCATGAGCTTGCCCAGGACTCGGGTTGGGCGGGGCAACCGCGCGAAGGTGTCGGACTCGAACCATCGTTCCCAGGCCAGCAGCCGCACCCCCGGCACGGCGCTGACGATGTCGTCGGGCCCGTTGATCGCCCAGTGCAGCGTGGATCCCGACCGCCGCACCACCGTGTTGAGCCATTGCGACTTGATCCCGAGCCAGTTGAACGCGTCGAACTGCAACTCGCCGGAACCGAATCGGTCGACCACCCGGCGCAGCAGCGCGATGCCGTCCCGCTCGGTGAGGTACATGGTCAGCCCCTCCCCGATCATCAGGGTGGGACGGTCGGCGGGGATGTCTTCCAGCCATGCCGGGTCGGTGACCGAGGCGGCGATGACGCGGTAGTGATCGGGGCTCGGGTAGAGCTGGGTGCGCAGCGCGACAACCTCGGGGTAGTCGACGTCGTACCACTCGACGTCCGGACCCGGCTGCACGCGGAAGAACCGGCTGTCCAGCCCGCAGCCCAGGTGCAGCACGGCCGAACGCGGATGCGCGGCAAGGAATTTGCGCGTCCAGTCGTCGAAGTGCGCCGACCGGGTGGTCACCGACGGCGCTCGCCGCGCCGTGATGGTGGTCTTCTTCCAGTCGTAGTCGATGCGCTCGACGATCTCCTTGGCGTACCGATCGCCCAGGATCGGCTTGTCGAAGTCGGCGTCCAGCGCCTTCGCGTAGAACGTCGCCAGCATGGTCTGGGGCGCCCCGGTGAGATCGACGGGTACTCGCGCGGTTGGCATACCGCCCGAGGCTAGTCCCCCACGACGGGCCGCGGCGCATCCTGAACGGCGATCGGCGTGGCGTTCAGCCGGGAGTCGCGCTCTTACCCTTGGCATTTCGCATCGCCGCCCAGAAGCGGGCCGCCTCGCGAATGGATTCCTCGACCGGGCGAGGCTGCCAACCCAATTCGCGCACGGCCTTGCTGTGGTCGACGGGCGCTTCGGCACGCATCATGCGCACCGAGGCGAGGCTGAGTTCGGCGTCCTTGCCGGTGAGCCGGGCCCGCAGGTCGCCCAGCGCACCCAGGGCGTAGAGCATCGGAACGGAGATCGAGCGCCGCGGCGGCGGCACCCCGGCCTCGTCGGCCGCGATCCGGACCACCTCTTTCAACGCGATCATCCGCTCGGAGATCAGGTATCGCTCGCCGATGCGGCCGCGTTCGGCGGCCAGGATCATGGCCCGGGCCGCGTCGGTGACGCCCACGACCTCCAGCTGGATGCCCTCCATCGTGAAGGGCAGCTTGCCGAAGACCGCGCCGGCGATGAACGCACCGTGCGGGGTGCGACCCCAATCGCCGTCGCCGTATGTCGTCGACACGCACATCGCCACCGCGGGCAGGCCGGACTCGGCCACGTAACGCATCACCAGGTTCTCGGCCTGCACCCGGGACTTGACGTAGTCCGACAGCCCGCGACTGCCCACGACGTCGTCTTCGGTCGCCACGTGCCCGCGGCGCCGGCCGACGGTCGTGTAGGTGCTGGTGAAGACGAACCGGCGCAGGCCGGGTTGCGCGATTGCCACATCGAGGACGTTGCGCAGCCCCTCGACGTTGGTGCGAAACAGCGGAGAGGTGTCGCGCAGCCAGGCGCGGGTGTCGACGACGCAGTAGTAGACGTCATCCACGCCGTCCATCGCCTCGCGCAGCACGGCGGTGTCGAACACGTCGCCGTGAAACCGGGTGACGTCCAGGTCGTCGATGGAGCGCGTGTTGGCGTTCGGCCGCACCATGGCCCGGACTTCGAAACCGTCGGCGACGAGCTGGCGGGTCACGTGCGAACCCAGGAAGCCGTTGGCGCCGATGACGAGCTTGGGTCTGGTGGTCACTGGGCCCCTCCGTACTGATCCATGAAACGCGCGGCTTCCTCGTCGAGGGTGCCGAGCTCTTGGGCCTTGCGGCACCACTTCAACGTCGCCCGCACGAAGCGCAACGGGTTGTAGATGTCTTCCTGTTGACGCCACAGGCCGTCACCGGCGTAGGTGATGATCGAGATGTTCGTCGCGCTGATGACGGTGCCGTCGCCCGGATCGCGCATCGGGTTGTCGAGCTCCATGATGATGCGCCCGGTGGCCTCGTCCATCACCGACCACAGCGACGGGAAAGCGACCATGTGGCTGCCGGGAAAGCTGCCCATCGTCCTGCTGATCCACTCGCGGACCTCGTCGCGGCCGTGCATGGTGCCCGCCGCGTGTTCGATGTAGACCACATCGGGCGTGTAGTGCTGCACCCACGCGTCCCAGTCCTGCGACCGCGCCGCCGCATCGACGGTCGCTTCGAACTTCTCGAACGCGGCGGCCAGTTCGCTACGCGAGAACTTCGGCGTGTTCATGATTTCGCGGCACCATTGCAGCTCATCGGCGGAGTGTAGCCTGGCCTTGTTCCTGCCCGAGTGCTAGCCGGTTATGGAGGACGAAGCATGACCAACCAGAAAGCGATTCTCGCCGGCGGCTGCTTCTGGGGGATGCAGGAACTGATCCGCAAGCAGCCGGGCGTGGTTTCGACGCGGGTCGGTTACACCGGCGGTGACGTCCCCAATGCGACCTACCGCAATCACGGCACCCACGCCGAAGCCATCGAGATCATCTACGACCCGGCGGTCACCGACTACCGCACGATCCTGGAGTTCTTCTTCCAGATCCACGATCCGACAACGAAAGACCGGCAGGGCAACGACCGGGGCACCAGTTACCGGTCGGCCATCTTCTATCTGGACGAGGACCAGAAGCGGATCGCGCTGGACACCATCGCCGATGTCGAGGCATCGGGGCTATGGCCCGGCAAGGTGGTGACCGAGGTCAGCCCGGCCGGCGACTTCTGGGAAGCCGAACCCGAGCACCAGGACTACCTGCAGCACTACCCCAACGGGTACACCTGCCACTTCATCCGCCCGGGCTGGAAACTGCCGCGTCGCGCGGCCGCCGGCCAGTAGGCGGAGCCTAGCGCCGAGTTCAGCGGCGGCGCATCACGATTCGGCCGCCGTCCTTCGGGGTGAACGCGACCCCGCGGCCGTGCCAGCGCTCGCCGGGAGCGTCCGTCGTCTCAATGGTCAAGTTTCGCAACACCGTTCGTAGCACGACGTCCATTTCCATGTTCGCGAACGCCGCCCCAACGCACCGACGCGTCCCGCCGCCGAACGGGATCCACGACAGCGCCGACGGTTTCGTGTCGATGAACCGTTGCGGGTTGAACCGTCCGGGATCGGGGAACACATCGGGGTTGTCGTGTATCTGGGCGATGCCGACGATGATCGAATAGCCGCGCGGGATCACCCATTCGCCGAGCCGGTAGGCCTCGGGGTAGACATGGCGACCGGCGAAATCGATGACGGTCCTTGCTCGCTGGACCTCCAGGATCGTCGCCTGGCGCAGCTCGTTGCCGCCATCACTGGCCCCGTCGGCCTCCTCGACAAGCCTCGCCAGCAGCTCCGGGTGCCGGCTGATCCGCTCGAATGCCCAAGCCAGCGTTGAGGCGGTGGTCTCGTGCCCGGCGGCCAGCAGAGCCAGGAGCTCGTCACCGATCTCCTTGTGTGACATGGCCGCACCGTCGTCGTAGGTGCTGCGCAGCAGCAGCGCGAGCACGTCGGTCCGCTCGGCGAACTCCGGGTCGGCCCGCTCCGCGGCGATCAGCTTCTCGATGACGTCGTCGTATTGACGCCGCCACTTGTCCAGCCGGCCCCATAGGCCGAACCGGGAATAGCGCTTCGGCTTCGGTAGCGCCGCAAGGCGTGAACCCAGGGTGACCCACGGCGGGATGAGGCGGCGTAGCTCGTCGAGTTCGGCGCCCTCGGCGCCGAAGACCGCGCGCAGGATCGCGTTGAGCGTGATTCGCATCATCGGCGGCAGCGTCGGGAATGACCTGCCCTCCGGCCAGTCGGCCATCTCGCGCAGCGTCTCTTCTTCGATGATGGCCTCGTAATTCTTCATGCTCTTGCCGTGAAACGGCGGCGCCAGCAGCCGCCGCCGCCGCCGGTGGTCATCACCCTCGAGCCCGAATACCGAGCCGGAGCCGAACAGCCTGCTCAAATTGGGCTGGATGTTGCCGAGTTCGTCTGGGCTGGTGGTGAAGATCTGCTTAGCCAGCTGAGGGTCGCTGACCATGATGACACGCCCCCACATCGGCAGGCGCAGCGTGAAGACGTTGCCATAACGGCGTGACAGGCGTCGCATCATCATTCGTCGTGACGCGGCAAAGCCGATGCCCTGCAATAGCTTCGGGCTTCGGACGGCAGGTGGCAAATGGGCCGCGGCTGATGGGACGGTGGCTAGTTCACTCATGGCGTCATTGCTCCCCACATCTGCCGGGCCGGAGTTGGTACCGCGATGTACCACGGACCTTTTCCGAGTACGGTACTCTGCAGTACCAAAGCTGACAAGATGCGTTTCGAACCGAACGGGGGCGCTGGCCGTGACCTCAGCAATGACAGCAACGGCCGGCGACCCCGATCTCGGCGAGGTCGATCCGTTTCGAATCCGGTTGCTCGACGGCCTCGCCACCTCGATCAGCGAGCGCGGTTACCGCGCCAGCACGGTCGCCGACGTCGTCCGCTACGCACGGACCTCCAAGCGCACCTTCTACGACCACTTCGGCGGCAAGGAAGAGTGCTTTCTGGAGCTGCTGGCCGTCGACATCGAAAAGTTGGGCGCCAAGATCGCGGCATCGGTCGATCCCGACGCCGATTGGCACGTCCAGATCCGTCAGGCGGTCGAGGCCTATGTGGGATACATCGAGGCCCGCCCGGCCATCACGTTGAGCTGGATCCGCGAACTGCCCTCGCTGGGTGCGGCCGCTCGCCCGGTCCAGCGCCGCGGGCTGCAGTTGCTGACCAGCCTGCTGATCGACCTCAGCGCCAGTCCCGGATTTCGGCGCGCCAAGCTGCCTCCGTTGACGGCGCCGTTGGCCGTGATCCTGTTGGGCGGTCTGCGTGAGCTCACCGCGCTTGCGGTCGAAGACGGTCGGGCCGTCCGTGAGATCGTCGAACCGGCCGTGGATGCCTCCGTCGCGCTGTTGGGGCCCCGGCACTGACGGCGTAGAACCCATCGCGCGAGTGGTTTTCGGGGCCTAGGCTCATCGCCGGAATGGCTTGCGCGGAAACGGAGGACCTAGCGATGCGGCTTTCAACCCGAAATCAGCTCAAGGGGACCATCACCGAGGTCGATCTCGGCACGGTGATGGCGGTGGTCAAGGTGACTCTCGACGGCGGCGACCAGGTGATCACGTCGTCGGTCACCAAGGATGCCGCGACCGACCTCGGCCTTCAGGTCGGTCAGAAGGCAACGGTGTTCATCAAGTCGACCGAAGTCACCATCGGCGTCGACTGACTCAGAGTTTCATGAACCCGCGCAACCGATCCAGCACCAAATAGGGTCGTTGCGCGACGATCCAGTGACCGACTCCGTCGACCAGCTCCACCTCGAAATCGCTTATGTGGTCGGCGTATCCGTCCAGAAGCCGCGGAGTGATCACCGGATCATCGGTACCGCTCAGCCAGCGCACCGGTACGTCGACTCGGTGATCGTCGTACTCACCCCCCAGCCAGCTGCGCATCTCTGTGGTCTGGAAGCTGCGATACCACCGCGATCCGGCCTCCGCGTGCCCTGGCTCGCGCATGCACTCCGCGTATAACCGCACGCTGTCCTCGGGCAGCGGGAACCCGCCGCCGACCCACGAACCCAGGATCCGGGGAAACCGCCAGTGGGGATCGCTGAGCACCCGAGGTCCGATCACGGGCAGCAACATCGGGACCTGATACCAGAAGCGCCAGAGGTCGCGGACCGCCGCCAAATCGAACTTCGCCCAGGGCGCCACGGTGTTGAGTCCGAAAAAGCCCGTCACCTTCTCCGGATGGCGCAACATCATGATGAAAGCCGCGGGCCCGCCCCAATCGTGGGCGACCAGCTTCACTTTGGCGATGCCCAAGTCGTCCAGCACGCCCGCAAGGTCCTCGGCCATCTCCGCCTTCAGGTACCGCGAGCGCGGCGCCGAACTCCAGCCCGCACCCCGCAGGTCGGGACACACCACCCGGTAACCATCGGCGGCCAGCGGACCGATCAGCTCGTGCCATTCCCACCAGTTCTCCGGGAAGCCGTGCACCAGCATGACGGCCGGTCCGTCGGCCGGACCGGCATCCGCGACATGGATGGTGACGCCGCTTCCCAGCTCGACGTACCTGTGTTCGACGCCGTCCAGCGCGGGCATGGTGACCATGCATGAAAAGCTAGCGCACTGCGCCTATTTCAGGAACCGCTCGACGTAGGGCGCGAAGCGCTTCCGCAGGCTCTCCTCGTTCAGCCCGAACATCTCGTATGACGTCTCGACGTTGCCCAGCCGTCCGCGCCGGTGGCCCGTCAGGTAGTCGTCGACGGCCTTGCGCGCCTCGTCGGTGAACGGTTCGCCGGCCAGGGCATAGACCCGTTCGGCCACGCCGATTTCGTCGGCCATGAAGTCGTCGAAGCGGATGTCGATCGAGCGGTCCGGACCGATGGTGTCGCGATCGCGGATGAGTGCGGTGAGCATCTGATCGAGGCGGTCGATCCAGGAATTGGCGATCCGCTCCACCGGCACCGGCGAGCGGTGCATGCGGGCGGAGTAGGTGATCATCGCGATCATCGACAGTGCCACCGGGACGGGGTCGCGGTGGGTGAACACCACGACGCTGTCGGGAAAGACCCGATCCAGGACCGGCACCTGCTCGAGGTGTTGGGGCGATTTGAGCAGCCAGCGCCGACCACCGCGCAGGTACTGCATCGCCCGGAGTTGGGTGGCCAGGTATTGGTAGTGCGGTGTCTGGTCGTGCGCCTGGTAGTAGTCGCGCCAGCGGGGGACGTCGGCGAGCGTCTCCAGCAGCATCGTCGACACGTCGTTGGCCAGCAGCTGGATCTCTTCGTGGACGTGATCGGTGGTCATCTCGTGCATCAGCGCGAAATGCGGCATCACCATGTTGATCACCCCGACCGCGACGTCCATCCGGGTCCGACGCGGATCAGGTTGAACGTCAACCTCATTCGGCATCGGGAACGGTTCGTTGCTTTCCCAGTACGGCATGGTACGGAACGTCGGCGGCGCGGCCAGCAGATTGTGCAGGTGTGTGGTGCCGGTGCGGGGCAGCCCGGCGATGACCACCGGTGAACGCAGTTCGATCTCGTTGATCTCGGGATGGCGCCTCAGCAGGTCGGTCAACAGCAACCGATTCTTGAGGACTTGCAGGAGTTGCCCGTAGAAGTTCACCCTCCCCGCGTCGTGCAGTCCGTCGATCTCGCGCAGGGCGGCGAGGTAGACCTCGAGGCGTTCCCGGTAGTCGTCGGGCCCGAAGTCGTCCAGGCCGGTGTCGGCGCTGGCCCGCGCGTGCAGCGCGGCGGCATCCAACGGGCACTCGGGCGCCATCGAGGCCATCATGTCCAGGATCTGCTGGCCCTCGGCGCTGAAGCGGGGCGAGGCCAGGTCGTCAAGGCGAACGGTCACGGCGACTTATGTTACTCTGAGTTTCGTAATGGTTGTGGATTTTGGCAGACCCCGTGATCCCCGGATCGACGCCGCGGTGCTTCGGGCGACCGTCGAGCTGCTGGCCGAAACCGGCTACCCCGGCTTGCTGGTCTCCGCCATCGCCGAACGCGCCGGCACCAGCAAGCCCGCCATCTACCGCCGCTGGCCCAGTAAGGCGCACCTGGTGCACGAGGCGGTATTCCCGATCGGCGCCGGAACGGCCATCCCCGATACCGGGTCGACGGCCGAGGGCTTGCGCGAGATGGTCCGCCGCACAATGGCTTTCCTCACCACACCGGCCGCCAGGGCGGCCCTGCCCGGGCTGATCGGCGAGCTGGCCGCGGACCCGACGCTGCACTCGGCGTTGCTGGAGCGCTTCGCCGGGGTCATCGGCGGCGGGCTCGCCGACTGGCTGGCGGCCGCTGCGCTGCGCGGTGAGGTGCGCTCGGACGTGACCGCCGCCGAACTGGCCGAGACGATCGCCGGCGTCACGCTGGTCGCCCTGCTCACCCGCGTCACCGAACTCGACGAGGCGTGGGTCGATCGCACCACCAGGTTGCTCCTGAAAGGAATCAGCGCATGACGCACCAATCGACCGAGGCGTGGCAGGAATTGCTGAAAACGCTTGGCGAACTGGGCCACTCGTTCCTCGAAGGTGACCGTGCCGTCACCGACGACCGGCACGTCGCCGACGGCTACCGGATGCTGGCCGCCACCCTGGGCGTGGCCCTGGACACCTACCTGTTCCCCGAACCGGGTCGGCCCCAGTTCGTCGCGGTGAACACGCCTTTCCGCCGCGACCGCCGCTGGGGCGGGGACAACACCGATGCCTACTACTACATATGCCCGGTCGATCCCGCCCGTCGATACCGCATCAGCGGCAATAGGGGTGACAGCGTGTACTTTTCGGTGACGGCGTACAACGAGCCGACGCCCGGCGCCTGGTCGGACCGGGTGGTGGCGATCGTCCGCGACACCGATCTCGACATCGACGCCGACGGCGACTTCGCCTTCGACTTTCCCGCCACGCCCGACGCGGCCGTGCTGATGACCCGCGACTACCAGGCCGATCCCCTGGCCGGCCGCCCGGTGACGTGGCACATCGAGGCGCTCGACGAGCCCGACCCGATCCGGCACGGCGACGCCGAGACCGCGACGAACCTGCGCGCCGCCGCCACCTGGCTGCGCACCATGTTCGCCATCGTGCCGCTGGCCGTGGGAAATCGGGTGGCCGACCAACACGCGCTCGGGCACGAAACCGCCCACGCGGCTAATGAATTCGCCGATCCCTATCAGGTGCCGGACGCCAATTTCGGGTGGTCGGCGCGCGACGCCTGCTACTCGTACGGCAGTTTCGTGCTCGATGAGGACGAGGCGCTGGTGATCACGCACCGACCGCCGTCGTGCAGGTTCTGGAACCTGGTGGTGTGGAACCAGTTCATGGCGACGTTCGGCGCCCGGGACGCCCGGTGCTCCCTGAACGGCCGCAGCGCCGTGGCGAACAGTGACGGTTCGGTGACGGTCGTCTTGTCCGCGGGCCCGACCGCGCATCCCAATTCGCTTACCACGCTGGGCTATCCACGCGGGAATCTGGCTTTTCGCTGGTTCCTTGCCGACGGCGTGCCGCAACGGCCCGAGGTGAAGCTCGTCAAGGCGGTCGACGCGCCGACGGCCGTCACCTAGGCCGCCCCTGGAACTCGATTGCGCGGCCCAGCCAATGTGGATTTACGCGGCGATCGGCTCGGGCTCGGGCGACTTTTCGACGCCGGCCTTTGGCGCCCACGAGTCCGGGAAGGTCAGCCGGACGATCTTGCGGACGACGGTGCCGAACTGACGCAGCAGCGGACCGCGGTTATAGGGGATGCCGTAGCGCTCGCAGATCTCCTGCACCTCCGGCGCGATGTCGGCGTAGCGGCGGGCCGGCATGTCCGGGAACAGGTGGTGCTCGATCTGGTGCGAGAGGTTGCCGGACAGCAGGTGAAAGATCTTGCCGCCGGTCAGGTTTGCCGAGCCGAGGATCTGGCGGAAGTACCACATGCCGCGTGACTCGTCCTTGGTTTCCTCGACGGTGAATTCCTGTGTTCCGTCCGGGAAGTGGCCGCAGAAGATGATCATGTACGACCACACGTTGCGCATCAGGTTGGCGGTCAGGTTGCCGGTGAAGACGAACGGCGCAAAGGGACCGGCCAGCAGCGGGAAGGCGACGTAGTCCTTCAGGGTCTGCCGACGGGTCTTGCGCCAGATCTCCCGCAGCACCTCACGCTTGTCCTGGAGCCGGATCTCGCCGGAGCGGATGCGCTCGGTTTCCAGCTCGTGCAGCGCAACGCCGTACTGGAACAACACCATCAGCAGGAACGCGTAGATCGGGTTGCCGAGGAAGTACGGCTGCCAGCGCTGGTCTTCGCTCATCCGCAGGATTCCGTAGCCGATGTCGCGGTCCATCCCCACGATGTTGGTGTGGGTGTGATGCATGTAGTTGTGCGAGTGGCGCCATTGGTCGGCCGGGCACGCCGTGTCCCACTCGAAGGTGCGCCCGGAGATGGCCGGATCGCGCATCCAGTCGTACTGGCCGTGCATGATGTTGTGGCCGATCTCCATGTTGTCCAGGATCTTCGACAGGCCCAGCATCGCGGTGCCCGCCAGCCAAGCCGGGGGCAGGAACCCGGCGAACAACAGCGCCCGGCCACCGACCTCCAGCGCACGCTGGGCCTTGATGACGCGGCGGATGTAGTCGGCGTCCTGTTCGCCGAGTTCTGCCATCACACGTTCCTTGATGGCGTCGAGTTCCCGGCCGAATGCATCGGCCTGTTCGGGCGTCAGGGCAATCTTGGCGTTCGACATTGTTTGTCCTCCAGAAGTTTTCAGGGGCTGGAATGGTCGGTCGCTATAGCGACAGGTCCACGTCACCGACCGGAACGGACACGCAGATCTGCACGTCCTCGTCGGGAGCGGTCGAGACCGCACCGGTGACCAGGTTGCGCACGGTGCCGGCGGTTTTACGCCGCGTGCAGGTGTGGCAGATGCCCATTCGGCATCCGTTTTCGGGTGAGAGCCCGGCCGCTTCGGCCTGCTCCAACAGCGGGCGCCCGTCGTCGACGACGTCAACACCGCTGTCGGAGAACGTGACTCGACCGCCCGAGGGATTCGCCGGCACATCGAAGGCCGGCGGCACGAAGCTCTCGGTGTACACGTTGTCGCAGTGCGATCGGACCGCCTCGACCAAAGCGTCCGGGCCGCAGACGAATACCGCATCGGGTGACGGCATCGCGGTGGCCAGGTGCTCGGCACCGAAGCGTCCGGCGAGGTCGCCGCCCTCGGAGCGGGTGTAGCCGTGCAGCACCCGCACGCCGGGCATCGCCTTCAGCTCGTCGCGGTAGCAGGCCTCGGCCGGCGTGCGCGCGTAGTGAATGAATGCGATTTCGCCGTCGTGGCCCTGGGCGACGAGGGTCCGCAGCATCGACATCACCGGGGTGATTCCGCTTCCGCCCGAGACGAAGAGGATGCGCCGCGGGGTTTGCGGTCCCGGCAGCGTGAAGTCACCGCCGGTCCCGGCGAGACCGACCACCATCCCGCGGTGGGCGTGTTCGTAAAGATAGTTCGAGACCAGGCCGCCGTCGTGCCGACCGATCGTCAGCTCGAGGGTGGTACCGCCTTCGGCGTTGGCGGGCGAATAGCACCGGGTGTGGCGGCGGCCGTCGATCTCCACGGTCAGGTTGACGTACTGTCCGGCCTTGAGGGTGTGGGCGGCCAGGAAGGTGTCGTTGGGGGTCAGGGTCAGGGTGACGCTGCGGGGCGTGGCCCGGCGCACGTCGGTCACCTTGGCGCGGGCCTCGCCCAGCGTCCAGGTGGGCGCCACCAGTTCGGTGTAGCGGTCGACGCCGTGCGGGCCGGTCAGCAGGTCTAGCAGCTCTGAACCCAACACGCGCTGCCGAAGGGTCCGCGCGAGGACTCGGCCAGAAGCTTGAGCGGTTTGAGTGAACATATGTACACCGTGCGACCGCGGAGGCCATGCAGTCAAGGGTTTAATGCCTGGCTGTGGTAGGGTTCACACAGTGAACAGCCGTACTCCTAGCTCACGGGGACGGGGCGCGGGGCGCGAACGCACACGGGAAAGCCAGTCGCGCGAGGAGCGCAAGGAGGCGACGCGCCGGGCCATCATCGCCGCGGCACTCAAGCTCCTGCAGGACCGCAGCTTCTCCAGTTTGAGCCTGCGCGAGGTGACGCGGGAGGTCGGGATCGTTCCGGCGGCGTTCTACCGGCATTTCGAATCGATGGAGGCCCTGGGGCTGGTCCTGATCGACGAGTCGTTCCGGAGCCTGCGCGACACGCTGCGCGACGCGCGTGCCGGAAAGCTCGACCCGAACCGGGTGATCGAGTCGTCCGTCGAGATCCTGGTCGCCAGCGTCGCCGACAGGCGCGAACACTGGCGGCTCATCGGCCGCGAGCGCAACAGCGGCTTGTCGGTGCTGCGCTACGCCATCCGTACCGAGATCCGGCTGATCACGTCCGAGCTGGCCACCGACCTGGCGCGATTCCCGGGCCTGAACAAGTGGACCACCGAGGATCTCAACGTGCTGGCGACCCTGTTCGTCAACGCCATGATCGTCATCGCGGAGGCCATCGAGGATTCGCAGAGCGCCGAGGCAACCGAGGACATTCGCCGGCTCGCGGTCAAGCAGTTGCGGATGATCGCGACCGGCATCGCCGGCTGGCGCAGCACGCCCTGATCCGATCGGCTGCAGTAAACAGCCGAGCACTGACTTACTCGTCGACGACCTCGTAGAGCGAGTCGCCGTCCTCGGGGGTGCCGTCGATCTGGCCCCGGTGGGCGCGCCGGGGACCGTCGTCGACCGGCTCAATGGCATCGGGGACGTCGGGCTCCTCGGCCGCCAGTCGGGCGTCGAGGGATTCGCCCTCGCGTTCTTCTCTGGCGGTCATGCCGAACCGGTCGGCCTCGCTCCAGCCCTCAGGCGGGTCGACGACGATGTCGCCGTCGTCGTTGCGCAACTCGTCCGAGTCGGTGCCTTCGCTCGGGTTCAAGGTGTCACCCGGGCCACCCTCCTCGGGGAAGTCCGCGGGATCCACGTCGGCCTGGGGGTTATCGCTCATGCCCATCCGGTTGCCCGCGGCGTCGGGGGGTTAAACGCGGGCGGCAGGCCTCCGGCCGCGCTCCTACCGTGGCGGACGCCACATGGCCCACAGGCTCGGCCCGCCGTCCGGCAGCACGATCTCACGGGTGACGCTGAAGCCGAAACGCTCGTAGTACGGCACATTTTCGGGCTTGCTCGACTCGAGATAGGCCGGGCAGTACTCGGCGTCGCAGCGGTCCAACCGCGACCGCATCAACGCCTGACCAAATCCCTTGCCGCGAACCGCCGGATCGCTGCCGATCACCGCCAGGTACCAGTGCGGCTCCTCGGGATGCACGCTTTTCATCAATTCCTGTACGGCGCGTCCCCGCATCGAGCGCAGGCCGAACACCCGGATGAACGTCGGCGTCATCGCCAGCTGGCCCCGCGGCGTCTCTTGCCACTGATCCGGCGGATCCCACAGCGCCGCCGCAACGATGTCCGCCCCCGCACCGGCCACCTCCACGCCGCCGCGGGCCAGGTGATGATGGCGGGTCATCGTCGCGAACAACCGGGACAGCTGCGCGATCCGCTTGTCCTGATCGGGCATCAGCCAGATCATCACCGGGTCGTCGTAGAACGCGCGGGCCAGGGTGCGCGACAGCGTGCGGACGTCGGCTTTCACTGCCGGGCGGACCTGCGGGGTCATCTGCACCACGCTAGTGCGTGTGAGGCCCGGCGTGACGGGTATGCCGACCCGGTGACCGGCATCTCGCGGCGAGCGTTCGGGCGGATAGCGGCCGGCGCCGGCGTGCTCGGGCCCGCCGGGCTGGCGCAGGGATGCGCGAAACCGGCTGCCGAGCAGGGCAAGTCCAGCGGGCCGGCGCCCCCACCGGGCAAGGGCGTGGGCTTTGTCCTCTCGCACGAGCAGTTCCGCACCGACCAGCTGGTTGCGCAGGCTAAGGCGGCCGAACGCGCCGGCTTCCAACACGTATGGGCCAGCGACCACATTCAGCCGTGGCAGGACAACGAAGGCCACGCGATGTTCCCGTGGCTGACCCTAGCGCTCGTCGGCAACGCCACCAGCCACGTAACGTTCGGCACCGGGGTGACCTGCCCGACCTACCGCTACCACCCCGCCACGGTCGCCCAGGCGTTCGCGTCCCTGGCGATTCTTTATCCCGGCCGGGTGTTCCTGGGCGTCGGCACCGGCGAACGGCTCAATGAACAGGCCACCACCAACACCTACGGCAACTACGCCGAGCGTCACGACAGGCTGGCCGAAGCGGTACAGCTGATCCGCCAGCTGTGGAGTGGTTCGCGAATCTCGTTCGCCGGCCACTATTTTCAAACGAACTCGCTGAAACTCTACGATGTTCCGGCGACGCCCCCGCCGATCTTCGTCGCGGCCGCCGGCCCGAAAAGCGTGAGACTGGCCGGACAGTACGGGGATGGCTGGATCACCCAGGCGAGCGATGTCACGAATCCAAAGCTGTTGGCGGCCTTCGGTGCGGGCGCCCGGGCCGCCGGGCGTGACGTGGCGACGCTCGGAAAACGGGCCGAACTGTTCGCAGTCGTCGGTGACAACACCGTCGCGACCCGGGCCGCCACGCTGTGGCGCTTCACCGCCGGGGCCGTCGATCAACCCAACCCCGTCGAGATCCAGCGCGCGGCCGAGTCCAACCCCATCGACAAGGTGTTGGGCGGCTGGACGGTCGGCACCGACCCGGCTCCCCATATCAACGCCCTGCAGCGGATTCTCGACGCCGGTGCGATTCCGTTCCTGCATTTTCCGCAAGACGATCCCGTCGCCGCCATCGAGTTCTACGGCGCCAACGTCTTGCCGAAGTTGCACTGACGGACCCCGGCCGCCCCCCGTTTCGGCACCGCTACCCCGGGTATCCGCACGCAACTCCTAACAGCCCCAACTGGGAAGGCAACGCATGGACGCAATCAATTTTCTTCGTCAGGACCACAAGAGTGTGCTCGGTTTGTTGGAAACGCTCGACGGGGCGCCGTCGGGCGAGGGCGCTCAGGCGAGCGGCCTGGAAACCATGGTGAACAACCTCATCATCGCCGAATCGCAGCACGAAGCCATTGAGGAGCAGTTCTTCTGGCCCGCGGTGCGCGAAGCGATCGGCGACGGCCTCGTCGACAAAGCGCTCGAGCAGGAGCAGGCCGGAAAGAAGCTGCTGCAGCGTCTCGAGGACGGCAAGCCGGGCGACCCGGATTACCACGAAGCGTTGCAGGAATTCGTCACAGCGGGCCGCGAACACATCGCCTACGAACAGGATGAGGTGTGGCCGCAGGTCGAAACCGTGCTCAGCCGTGAGGATTTGGAGAAGATCGGCGAAAAGTTGGAAGCGGCAAAGAAGATCGCTCCGACCCGGCCGCACCCCGACACGCCGCCCAACCCGGCTGTGCTGAAAACGATGGGCATGGGGGCGGCGATCGTGGACCACGTCCGCGACGCGGTAACCGGCCGCGGCGAGGACAATCCGCCGGACCCGCAGATGCACTGAGCACATGGGAAGGGCCGGGCGCTGAGCAAAATTCGGCGCCCGGCCCTTCCACTTCTCCAATTAGCCGGTGGGAACGTGCTGTTCGTGGGTGAAGGGCTTCTCGGCGTTGACCGCCGGCGAACCCTGCGGGTTCTCCTTGGCGCCGGTGTTCTTGCGAGTGGTGCCGCCAAGCCACTGTTCCTCGGGCTTTTCGACGTACTCCCATTCCGTGCCCTCGGGCCAGGGACCCTGTCCTTGGTTCCACGGACCGCGAATGGACTCGCCACCGCCGTTGGACATGTTGAACGCCACGTTCTGGAAGCGCGGGTCGCCCGGCAGCTGTCCCGGCGGGAAGTTCACCGGGAGCTCGTTGAGCGCTGCGGTGAACTGCTGATAGTGCGCCACCTCGCGCGTCATCAGGAACGTCAGGGTGTCCTGCACGCCGGGGTCGTCGGTGAACTGCTTGAGATATTCGTAGACGACCTTGGCGCGCGATTCCGCCGCGACGTTGTTGCGCAGGTCCACAGTGGGATCACCGTTGGCGTCGATGTAGGCGCCGGTCCAGTTGTTTCCTCCGGAGTCCTTGACGTCCGGCCCACCGCCACTGAGCACCAGGAACAGCGGGTTGACCGCCACCGAGTGGATCAGGCCGTCGCGGCCGCCGCCGTTGGCCGCCACCGCCGGCATCCAGTCGCATTTCTCATTGGCGATCTTGAGGTTGTCGTTGAGCCCGTCGAGCAACATCGTGATCATCGATCCGACCATCTCGAGGTGGCTGAGCTCCTCGGTCGCAATATCCATGAACAGGTCATACATTTTCGGGTTCTTCTGCCGCAGCACGAATGCCTGGGTGAAGTACTGCAGCGCGGCGGTGAGTTCACCGTTGGCTCCGCCGAACTGGTCCATCAGCAGCGACGCGAAGCGAGGGTCGGGTTGGTCGACGCGAACCTCGAATTGAAGATCTTTGTTGTGCACAAACACTGGGGCTCCCTGGGGGTTGAGATCGGGTTGTCGACGCCGGGTACCCGGGGCCTTTTGCCCCAAACTCGGACGACAGCAACTCTCTCGGTGGCCAGCGCTCGGGCACCTCAGACGACCGCGGGGGTGACGCATCGTGGGACATCGTGGAGAATCCGGTTCCATGGAGCCTTTGGACGCGGCCGCTCGGCACGAGCTGGCTACGCGCATGGCGGAGCTATCCCGGGAGATCGCGGTGCCGCGTTCGCTCAACCGGGTTCTCGCCGACGTGACCACCGCGGCGGTGGAACTGATACCGGCGGCGGACCTCGCCGGGGTGTTGCTGGTCAAAGGGGGCGATGATTTCGAATCGCTCGCCGACACCGACAGCCTGGTCGCCAAACTCGACAAGCTGCAGCACGACTTCAATGAGGGCCCCTGCCACGACGCCGCGCTGAAGCAGACGATCGTGCGCACGGACGATCTCCGCAACGAGCCTCGCTGGCCGAAATACGCACCGGCCGCCGTCGAGCATGGCATCCTCAGCAGCCTCTCGTTCAAGCTCTACACCGCCGACCGCACCGCCGGCGCGCTCAACCTGTTCAGTTTCCGGCCCGGTGTGTGGGACACCGAAGCCGAAACCATCGGCACGGTGTTCGCCGCGCATGCCGCCTCAGCGATCATGGCCGGGCGGCACGGACAGCAGATGCAATCGGCCCTGTCCACGCGGGACCGCATCGGCCAGGCCAAGGGCATCATCATGGAGCGCTACGGCGTCGATGACGTGCGCGCCTTCGAATTGCTGCGCCGGCTTTCCCAGGAAAGCCAGACCAAGCTCATCGACGTCGCCCAGCGCGTGATCGACACCCGCAGCGCCGACTGAACCTCCGCCGCCCCGCTCTAGGATGGGGTGGCTTCATCAACGAGTCCGGCGCGGCGTTGCGCCGGGGATTGGTTGACCACGGTGTGGGACTTCGAAACAGACCCCGAGTACCAGGCAAGGCTGGACTGGGTTGAAAAATTCATGGCCGAAGAGCTCGAACCGCTCGATCTGGTCGCGCTCGACCCGTACGACAAGCAGAACGCCGAGATGATGGCCATCCTGCGGCCGTTGCAGCAGCAGGTGAAGGACCAGGGGTTGTGGGCCGCGCACCTGCGCCCGGAGTTGGGCGGCCAAGGCTTCGGTCAGGTCAAGCTGGCGCTGCTCAACGAGATCCTGGGCCGCTCGCGGTGGGCCCCGTCGGTGTTCGGCTGTCAGGCACCGGATTCCGGTAATGCCGAGATCCTCGCCCTGTTCGGCACCGACGAGCAGAAGGCGCGCTACCTGCAGCCGCTGCTGGACGGCGAAATCACCTCCTGTTATTCGATGACCGAACCGCAAGGCGGTTCTGACCCAGGGCAATTCGTCACCGCCGCAACCCGAGACGGCGACTACTGGGTGATCAATGGGGAGAAGTGGTTCTCCACCAACGCCAAACACGCGTCGTTCTTCATCGTCATGGCGGTGACGAATTCCGAGGCCCGCACCTACGACAAGATGTCACTGTTCATCGTTCCGGCCGAAACGCCCGGCATCGAGATCGTGCGCAACGTCGGCGTCGGAGCGGAGTCGTCAAAGCGCGCCACCCACGGCTACGTCCGCTACAACGACGTCCGGGTACCCGCCGACCATGTGCTGGGTGGCGAGGGACAGGCGTTCATGATCGCGCAGACCCGGCTCGGGGGCGGCCGGATTCACCACGCCATGCGCACAATTGCGTTGGCCCGCAGCGCCTTTGACATGATGTGCGAGCGCGCGGTGTCCCGCAAGACCCGGCACGGCCGGCTGTCCGATTTCCAGATGACCCAGGAGAAGATCGCCGACAGCTGGATCCAGATCGAGCAGTTCCGCCTGCTGGTGCTGCGCACCGCGTGGTTGATCGACAAGCACCACGACTACCAGAAGGTGCGGCGCGACATCGCGGCGGTGAAAGTGGCGATGCCCCAGGTGCTGCACGATGTCGCGCAGCGGGCGCTGCACCTACACGGCGCGCTCGGCGTCTCCGACGAGATGCCGTTCGTCAAGATGCTGGTGGCCGCCGAGTCGCTGGGTATCGCCGACGGTGCCACCGAGTTGCACAAGATGACTGTCGCCCGCCGGACCCTGCGCGAATACGAGCCGGTGACAACGCCTTTCCCGTCGGCTCACATACCGACCCGGCGCGCCGAAGCGCAGGCGCGACTGGCCGAGCGGCTCGAACACGCCGTCGCCGAGTTCTAGCTACGCGCGCCGCGACCTCAGGCGACGAAACGGACGACGCTTTCGGCCACGCACGCCGGCTTGGCCGATCCCTCGATCTCGACGGTGGTCGAGATGGTCGCCTGCACTGCGCCGTTACCGACGTCGTCGACGCTGACCAACGAACTCTGCGCGCGTACCCGGGAGCCGACCGGAACCGGTGCGGGGAAACGAACCTTGTTGAGGCCGTAGTTGATTGCCAGCTTGATGCCGTTGACTGTGTAGATCTGATGCTGCAGCCGGGGCAGCAGCGCCAAGGTCATGAAACCGTGGGCGATGGTCGTGCCGAACGGGCCCGACGCGGCCCGTTCCGGGTCGACGTGAATCCACTGGTGGTCACCGGTCGCATCGGCGAACAGGTTGACGTCTTCCTGGGTGATCGTGACCCAGTCGCTGTGCCCGAGAGCTTCGCCCGCGGCGGCGGCAAGCTCGGTAACTGATTCGAAGGTGCGCATTCGAGTTCTCCTTGGTTTCGGCTGCTAACAATAGCGCCGGAGCGCCACGTCATCGCCGGAGGTCACCGTTTCGGATGAGCTGTCGAGGGAACCCCACGCGCAACGCCACCTCTCCAGAAAAGGAAGCCACCATGCCAGATCACAAGGGCCACAAGACCGAGGAAGACGTGGACGCTGAGAACCACCAGACTCAGTCCCGCGCCGCCGCGGGTGAGGAAGACGGCTCGTACGTGGGCGCGGCGGGCTCCGACGATTCCTTCGACGCCGGTGAGTCGGGCGCCGAAGCCCGCAGTCAAGACGGCTAGCGCCATCCGCGAGGGCGGTAGGGCTGCGCCGAAAGCTACCCGAGTGCGCCGATCGCGGCCTGCAGCTTGGCGGTGGCCTGGTCCGCCACGTCTTGCAGAGCGCCAGGCTCGGCCGTCACTTTGACCATCAGCTGAGGATCCATCGCCTCGACCAGAACCGCATCCGCATCGCCGGCGGGATCGGACCGCACCACCACGTTGCACGGCAGCAACTGGCCGATCTCGCGGTGGATGTCCAGCGCGCGATGCGCCAGCACCGGGTTGCAGGCCCCCAGGATCAAATAGTTCTCCATGTCCTCGCCGAGCTTTTGCTTCAGCGTGGCCTGCACGTCGATGGTGGTCAGTACGCCGAAACCCTGGTCGGCCAGGGCTTTCGTCGTCCGATCCACCGCGTCCTCGAACGAGGTGTGCAGTGTGGTGCTCAATCCTGATGTCATTTGTCCTCCTGTTTTGGCGTGGCACTAGCCAGAAATGCGCGGCGATCCCGCCTAGGCCGCGGTGCGGGGCCGCTGCAGCTGAGTGAACTGGGGAATTGCGGCCAGGGCGGCCACCGCGTCGAACAGGGCGAGGGCGGCGTCGGCGTCGGGCAGGGCCGTCAGGACGGGCCCGAAGAAGGTGTGTTCGCCGATACGCAGGATCGGGCTGCCGCCGGTTTCGCCGAGCGCGTCCTGTCCGTCCTGGTGTGCTCGCCTGACAATGTCGTCCAGTGTTGCGTCCGAGGTGGCGGCGGGGGTGACGTCACGAACGCCCGCCGCATCCAGCACCTCCGCGACCAGCGAGTCGGTGAGAGGCTGCGATTGCTCGAAGTACCGCTCGCCGAAGGCGAAATACGCGGCGGTCCAACCCGCGCTGCCGTGGTCGCGGACGATCGCGGCCATCAGCCGCCCGACCTGCTGCGAGTCACGCATCCGGGCCTGGTGCGCGGGCGACAGTTCGCTTCCCTCGTTGAGGACGGCCAGGTTCATCAGCCGCCAATCGGTGGCCAGCCCGGTCTTCTCGGCGACGGCACGCAGCCAGCGCGCGGTGTTCCACGTGTACGGACACACCGGGTCCAGCCACAGCGTCGCAGCCGGTTTGGTCGAATTACGTTGGACGGCAGACATTTTCGCTCCTTTTCGTCGCGCTAGGCAATCACGCCAGGCTCAGGAACAGCTTCTCCAATTCGTCGATCGACACGGCCGGCTGATCGTGCCCTCGCGTGATGCAGTCGCGCAGGCCCGAGGCGATGATCTTGAAACCCGCGCGGTCCAAGGCCTTTGACACCGCAGCCAGCTGGGTGACGACGTCTTTGCACCCACGGCCCTGCTCGATCATTGAGATGACCCCCCCGAGCTGACCGTGCGCCCGGCGTAACCGGGTGAGCACGGCATCGATATCGCCGGGGCGATGCCCCGCACCGACTTTCGTGCGCGGTGCGCTGCCGTTACCTTCGATCACCATGTCTGCTTTATACCATACCCCGTAGGGTATCTGCCGCTGGCCAATCGGCCGTCGATCCCGCTTAGCGCAAGATGGGTTTGTGAGGCTGCTGCTGATTGCCGATACCCACATTCCCAAACGCGCCCGCGACCTGCCGGCCCAGGTCTGGGATGAGGTGGCCGCGGCCGACGTCGTCGTGCACGCGGGCGACTGGATAGCACCCGAATTCCTCGATGAGCTAGAGGCCCGGGCGGCAAGGCTGGTGGGGTGCTGGGGCAACAACGACGGCGCGGCGCTGCGGGCGCGACTGCCGGAACGGGCCGACGTGACGCTGGCCGGGGTCCGGCTGACGGTCGTGCACGAGACCGGCGCCGCGACCGGACGCGACACGCGGATGGCGCGGCTCTATCCCGACACCCACGTGCTGGTCTTCGGGCACAGCCACATCCCGTGGGACACCACCACCGACAACGGCTTACGGCTGCTCAATCCCGGGTCACCGACGGACCGCCGCCGCCAACCCTTCTGCACCTATATGACGGCGCGCGCCGCGGATGGCGAGCTGACCGAGGTCGCGCTGCATCGCCTGCCCCGGTAGCGGGTACATAACCCACGCACAGCTTCCCCACATAGATAGCTCGGCTACAGAGGTATTATGGGCGCAGATGAACTCACGCACAGATGTGGCCGGCGACTTGTTCGGCGTCGTCGGCAGGTTTCGCCGGCAACTCCGGCGGTCGGCGGGTCGCGGGTTCGATTCGGCGCGGTTGTCGGAGTCGCAGACGGAGCTGTTGTGGCTGGTCGGCCGTCGGCCGGGGATCTCGGTCAGCGCCGCGGCCGCCGAGTTGGGCCTGGTGCCCAACACCGCGTCGACCCTGGTCACCAAGTTGGTGTCCGCCGGGCTGCTGCTGCGGACTGCCGGCGACAGCGATCGCCGGGTGTGCCAACTGCGGCTGGCCGAGCCCGCCCAGCAGGTCGTCGACGCATCCCGCGCCACCCGGCGGGCGTTGCTGTCCGAGGTGATCGACGAGCTTGACGACGACCAAATCGAGGCTTTGACAAAGGGATTGGAGGTCCTCGACACGATGACCCGAAAAATGAGTGAGCGGCGATCATGAGCGCATCGCTGCCGATGGCGGTCGACGCCAGAAATGTGACCTACCGGTACGGTCAGTTCACCGCCGTCGATGACGTGACCCTGCAGGTACGGCCCGGTGAAACCATGGGCCTGCTGGGGCCCAACGGCGCCGGCAAGACGACCATGGTCCGGATGCTGACCACGTTGACCCCGGTGCAGCATGGCGAACTGCGCATCTTCGGGATGGACGCCCGCCGCCAGACCACCGACATTCGAAGCAATATCGGCTATGTGCCCCAACAGCTTTCGATCGAGCCCGCATTGACCGGCAGGCAAAACGTGCAGTGGTTCGCGCGGCTGTACGGGGTGCCCCGCGCCGAGCGCGCCGACCGCGTCGATCAGGCGCTGGTCGCCATGGATCTCATCGACGTGGCCGACCGGCTGGCGTCGTCCTATTCCGGTGGCATGGTCCGCCGCCTCGAGGTGGCGCAGGCGTTGGTCAACCGCCCGTCGCTGCTGGTGCTCGACGAGCCGACCGTCGGGCTGGATCCCATCGCGCGTGACGGCGTGTGGGCACAGGTGCAAAAGATGCAGGCCCAGTTCGGCATGACCGTGCTGCTTACCACCCACTACATGGAGGAAGCCAACGCGCTGTGCGACCGGGTCGCGCTGATGCACCGCGGTCAATTGCGGGCGGTCGGCACACCCGACAGGTTGAAGGCCAAGGTGTCTGCGAACGCCACGCTCGAGGATGTGTTCCGCCACTACGCGGCATCGGGTCTGGCCGATGACGCGGATCCCGCGGAAGCCACCGGGTCCATCCGTGAAATCCGTTCCAGCAGAAAGGTGGCTCGCCGTGTCGGTTGATAGCGCCGCCGGCTCGACACTGCTTCGCGCGCCCCACGGCTGGCAACGAGCCGGCGCGTTGGCCAGCCGCATCGGGGCGTTCGCGATCGTCGAACTGCAGAAGTTGCAGCACGACCGGACCGAACTGGTCACCCGGATGGTGCAGCCCGCGCTGTGGCTGTTGATCTTCGGGACCACGTTCAGCCACTTGCATGTCATCCCCACCGGATCGGTGTCATATCTGGCGTTCCTGGCGCCGGGGATCATCGCCCAGTCAGCGCTGTTCATCTCCATTTTCTATGGGATACAGATCATTTGGGACCGAGACGCCGGTGTGCTGGCCAAGCTCATGGTGACACCGGCGCCGGCTTCGGCGCTGATCACCGGCAAAGCGTTTGCGGCCGGGGTCCGGTCGGTGGCCCAGGTGGTCGGCGTGCTGGCGCTGGCGTACGCGATGGGTGTCGGCCTGACGGTCAATCCGTTGCGGATCGTGGCGGCGATGGCCATCGTCATGCTCGGCGCCGCCTTCTTCGCCTGTCTGTCCATGACGCTGGCCGGCTTGGTGCGCAGTCGCGACCGCCTGATGGGAATCGGGCAAGCGATCACGATGCCGTTGTTCTTCGCATCCAACGCCCTGTACCCGGTCGACGTGATGCCCGCGTGGCTGCACGTGCTGAGCAAGGTCAATCCCCTCAGTTACGAGGTGAACGCGCTGCGCGCGTTGTTGATCGGCACCCCATACAACCCCGCGGACATCGCGGTGCTGGTGGTCGCCGCGGTGCTCGGAATCGTCACGGCCTCAACGCTTTTGCGTCGCTTGGTGGCATGATCCGGCGCCGGCGATAGCGCATGCGCCAGCGCATCGCAAGGCAGGTGCACGGTTTCGAGAGCCGATCGTGACCCGACCGTGACGATTTCTGTGCGAGGCCCAATCGTTAGCCAACCGCGATCGGACATCCCGGCCGCGACAAACGAATTCATCCGTCCCGCTGTGTTTGACTCCCCGAGAACAGATTCGACCGCACCATGCGGCAGATGAAAGTTGGGATGGGTAGAGAGCTATGTCGTTCTTCGAAAAGTTGCGTGGCGCAGCGGCTACCATGCCGCGCCGACTGGCGATCGCGGCCATGGGGGCCTCCCTGCTGTCCGGTCTCGCCGTTGCCTCCGGCGGCTCCCCCGTCGCGGGGGCCTTCTCCAAGCCCGGCCTTCCGGTGGAATACCTCGAGGTGCCCTCGCCGTCGATGGGCCGCAACATCAAGGTCCAGTTCCAGGGCGGCGGATCGCACGCCGTGTACCTGCTCGACGGCCTGCGCGCGCAGGACGATTACAACGGCTGGGACATCAACACCCCGGCTTTCGAGGAGTTCTACCAGTCCGGCCTGTCGGTGATCATGCCGGTCGGCGGCCAGTCCAGCTTCTACAGCAACTGGTACCAGCCGTCCTCGGGTAACGGACAGAACTACACCTACAAGTGGGAGACCTTCCTGACGCAGGAGATGCCGCTGTGGATGCAGGCCAACAAGCAGGTCTCCCCGGCCGGCAACGCCGCCGTCGGGCTGTCCATGTCGGGCGGCTCCGCGCTGATCCTGGCGGCCTACTACCCGCAGCAGTTCCCGTACGCCGCCGCGTTGTCGGGCTTCCTCAACCCGTCCGAGGGCTGGTGGCCCACCCTGATCGGGCTGGCGATGAACGACGCGGGCGGCTACAACGCCAACAGCATGTGGGGGCCGTCCAGCGACCCGGCGTGGAAGCGCAACGACCCGATGGTCCAGATTCCGCGACTGGTCGCCAACAACACCCGCATCTGGGTCTACTGCGGTAACGGCACCCCCAGCGACCTCGGCGGCGACAACATGCCGGCCAAGTTCCTGGAGGGCATGACGCTGCGCACCAACGAGCAGTTCCAGAACAACTACGTGGCCGCCGGCGGACGCAACGGGGTGTTCAACTTCCCCGCCAACGGGACGCACTCGTGGCCCTACTGGAACCAGCAGTTGGTCGCGATGAAGCCCGACATCCTGCAAACCCTCAACACGGTCAACGCCGCGCCGGCTAGCGCCCCTACCGCTAACCCTCCCGCGGCCTGAGGCCAAGGCCAGCATCGGCAGTAGCGCACCGGTCAGCGCTACTGCCGATGCTTTTTCTCACGCCTCCTTGAGCAGGGCCCGGCGATCGGAGTGGAAGTACGTGTAGCCGGTGGTCAGCGCGCACACGACGGTGGCCACCACCAGCATCCACGTCCCGTTGACGAACAGGCTGATGAAGCCACCCACGGCGGCGCCCAGCACCAGGCTGGCGAACAGCAGAAAGTAGCCCAGCCAGTCGGCCGCCGACCCACCCGCGAGGTGGCGTTCGATGCCCTGGCCCATCTTCACCAGCGTGCCGGTCACGTAGCTCAGCGGGACCGACACCTCACCGTCCTTGACGAAGGACGTGTTCAAAGCCCCGATCCCGAACGCCACCAACATGATCGGCGCGAAATCGAGCAGGTTTTCGGTCCAGCCCTCGTCGATGACGTCGGCCACGGTGGCCGCCGCCAGGCTGAACGTCGTCAGCACCGTCGGCCCGTGCGGGTGCGCCACCCAGAAATGGCGCCGGCAGACCGACGCAATGATCACGCCGGCGACGAAGCACAGGATCAACACCCCCGCGGAGATCGACAGCACCACGTCCCCGCGGAAGTACCCCAGCGCCGCCCGCTGGGCGTTGCCTGTCATGAAGGTCACAAAGTATCCGGCGGAATGCGTATAGGCGGTCGCCCCCAAAATCCCGGCCAGCACCGCCAGCACCCACGACAACCGCGACTCACTGTTGTTGATCTCGTTCGGCACACGCACATGCTGTCAGACAGCCGCGGCACGCGCAGCGCACGCGAACGCTAGTGGGCGGTGAGACGAGCGATGGAGCGCAACGGAATCGGCAGCCAGCCCGGCCGGTGCCGCGCTTCGTAACCGGCCTCGTAGACGGCCTTGTCGAGCTCGTAGGCGGCCAGCAGCTGCGCCGAATCGCGCGGGTCTGTCCCGGAGGCGGCCGCATAGCCGTCGCAGAACGCGGTGCGGTTGCGTTCGACCCACTCGCGGGCCCGGGCGGCCAACTGCTTGTCGTCGGCTTGGTCGACCAATGGTCCGTACGCGGCGTACTCGAACGAGCGCAGCACGCCGGCCACGTCACGCAGCGGTGAATCCGGCGCTCGGCGTTCCTCGAGCGGCTGTCCCGGCTCGCCCTCGAAATCGATGAGCAGCCAGCGCTCCGGCGTGCGCAGCACCTGGCCCAGGTGCAGATCGCCGTGGACGCGCTGCACGGTGATCGTCTCGGTGACCAACTTCTGGAAGCGCTCTTCGATCGTCGTCGCGTGCTCCTCGAGCTCGGGCACCAGGGCCGCGGTCGCCGACAGCCGCGCCAGCACGTTGTCCACCGGGAACACGGCCTGCGAGGTTCCAAGCGTCTCGGCCAGGGTGGCGTGCACGGACGCCACGGCTTCGCCGAGCCGGTAGGACTCGCCGGCGAAGTCGCCGCCGACCTCGTACGCATACAGGTCGCCCTCGGCGAACAGGTCACGAACGCTCGCGGTGGCCATCGCCCAGCCCTCCGCGGAGTTGGCGGCGAACTCGGTCACCATGCCCAACGGCCACGCCGCGTCGGCGCTGCCGTCCGAACCGGTCATCTCGTAGGTGCCCAGCAACCGCGCGACGTGCGGGTTGCCGGCCCGGCCGAGCACGCGGTTCAGCTCGATGTCGGGGTTGATGCCGCTGCTGACGCGCCGGAACACCTTGAAGATCGCGTCGCGGTCGAAGATGACGCTGGTGTTGGACTGCTCGGCGTCCGAGACATGCGCCATCGCCTCCAGCGGAAGCTCGACGCCCGGCTCTTTGGCGAAACTCACCTCGGTGCCCGTCGCGTTGCGCACGGCCGACGAGTCGATCAAAGAGAGCAGGAACCGCGGCGCCTCGGCGTCGTACATCGCGTCGAACCCGGTCCGGCCGTCGGCGGAGCCGATGGTGGCGACGGTGCTGTACTCGGAGACCGGTCCGGCATCCCATCGCACGATCACCTGGTACCGGTGGCGGGAACCGTCGGCGTAGTCGGCGTCGACGAGGACCAGGTCGAGGTCGTCGTCGAGCGGGACGACCACGCTGGATTCGGCGCGCGTCAGTTCCCGGTTACGCCCGGCGTACCAACGTTGTTGCGGAAGCCACTCAGACCAGGGCAGCTTGGCTGGCTGAGTCATTTGCGCCACTCCTCCTCATGAGCACCAGTCTGCCTCGTCGCGGGGGTCGTCATGCGTCCTCCTCGCATCCGGTCAGCTGGAACCAGTAGAAGCCGTGTCCCGGCAGGGTGAGCAGGTAGGGCAGGTGGCCGATGCGCGGGAACTCGACGTGTCCGGTCAGCTCCACCGGTGTGCACCCGCTCCAATGCTGCAGATTCAGTTCGATCGGCTGCGGGAACCGCGACAGGTTGTTGACGCACAGCACGGTGTCGCCGTCGTCGGACACCTGCCGCACGAACGCCAGCACCGACGGGTTCGAGCCGCCCAGTTCTTCGAAGCTGCCGATCGCGAAGGCCTCGTGGCGGCGCCGCACCGCCAGCATCGTCCGGGTGAAGTTGAGCAGCGAGGTACTGGTGTCGCGTTGGGCCTCGACGTTGACCGCCTGATAGCCGTAGACGGAGTCCTGGCTGGGCGGCAGATAGAGCCGGCCGGGGTTCGCCTTGGAAAAGCCCGCGTTGCGGTCCGGCGTCCACTGCATCGGTGTGCGCACGCCGTCGCGGTCACCCAGCCAGATGACGTCACCCATGCCGATCTCGTCGCCGTAGTAGAGGACCGGCGAGCCGGGCAGCGACAGCAGCAGCGCGGTGAACAGCTCGATCTGATTGCGGTCGTTGTCCAGCAGCGGCGCCAGCCGGCGGCGGATGCCGACGTTCGCCTTCATCCGCGGATCCTTGGCGTACTCGGAGTACATGTAGTCACGCTCTTCATCGGTGACCATTTCCAGCGTCAACTCGTCGTGGTTGCGCAGGAAGATTCCCCACTGCGCCATGTCGGGGATCTCGGGCGTCTGGGCCAGGATCTCCGAAATCGGAAAGCGGGATTCGCGGCGCACCGCCATGAAGATGCGCGGCATCAGCGGGAAGTGGAACGCCATGTGGCACTCGTCGCCGCCGGTGGTGGCGTCGCCGAAGTACTCGACGACGTCGGCCGGCCACTGGTTGGCCTCGGCCAGCAGCACCCGGCCCGGGAATTCGTCGTCGATGACCTTGCGCACCCGCTTGAGGAAGGCGTGCGTCTCGGGCAGGTTCTCGCAGTTGGTGCCCTCGCGTTCGAACAGGTAGGGCACCGCGTCCAGCCGGAACCCGTCGATGCCCAGCTCGAGCCAGAAGCGCAGCACGTCGATCATCGCTTCCTGCACGGCCGGGTTGTCATAGTTCAGGTCGGGCTGGTGCGAGAAGAACCGGTGCCAGTAGAACTGCTTACGCACCGGGTCGAACGTCCAGTTCGACTCTTCGGTGTCGATGAAGATGATCCGGGCGTCGGTGTAGCGCTCGCTGGTGTCGCTCCACACGTAGAAGTCGCCGTACGGACCATCGGGGTCGTGCCGCGACTCCTGGAACCAGGGGTGCGAATCGGAGGTGTGGTTCATCACCAGGTCGGTGATGACCCGGATCCCCCGTTCGTGCGCGGCGTTGAGCAGCGCGACGAAATCCTCGACCGTCCCGAACTCGGGCAGCACCTTGTAGAAGTCCCGGATGTCGTAGCCGCCGTCGCGCAGGGGTGAGTCGTAGAAGGGCGGCAGCCAGATGCAGTCGATGCCCAGCCACTGCAGGTAGTCCAGTCGCTGCAGCAGCCCGCGCAGGTCGCCCGACCCGTCCGCATTGGCGTCCAGGAAGGCCCGCACCAGCACCTCGTAGAACACGGCGTGCTTGAACCACGTGGGGTCGGTGGGCAGCGCGGCGGCGTTGTTGAAGTCCTCGGCGTCGGGGTGCTCGACTACGCCGTCCTGGACGTGACTGCCCCCCTCGGGATGGTGCTCGACAGCTTCTCTTGCGTCGTTCATCAAATCCACGATGCCACGGGTACCCTAGGCGCGACTTTCGGAATCACGCCCACACGCTTGTGACGAAACACGCCCGGTGACAAACGAATTGGCCACCGCCGGGTCTCGCCGGCGTGGATGTCAGGCCGGCGGACCCTCCGCCAGTGTGATGTTCGCCGTACGCTCACCGCCGTCGTTGGACCGGTAGTGCACAGCGATGGTGTCGCCGGGGTGATGCGGAACGAGCACCTCGGTCATGGACGTCGCACCGGTGATCGCGACGTTGTCGACGCCGGTGATGACGTCGCCGGGCGCGATGCCGGCGGCCCCGGCGGGACCGGCACCGACCACCCGCTGCACCCGCGCGCCGTTGCCGTTGTTGTCCATCACACCCAGCCCGAGGAACGCCGTGGGGCCGATGTGAACCGTGTTCGAGCCGGCGCCGGAGCGGATCTGCCCGGCGACGCCCATCGCGCGCCCGATGGGAATGGCGAAGCCCTGCCCGCCGGACATCTTGTAGCTGTCGGTGGCGGCGGTGTCGACGCCGATCACCTGCCCGGCGTTGTTCACCAACGGCCCGCCGGAGTCACCCGGTTTGATCGGGGCGTCCGCCTGGATCAGGCCGCCCAGGCTCTCCTGCGCGCCGGTCAGGGTGTCCGTCGCCGAGACGCTCTGGTTCAAGGCGACGACCTTGCCGGTCACCGCGTTGGGGGTACCGCCTTGACCGTTGACGTTTCCGAGCGCGACGACGGGCTCTCCGACCGTGGCCTCGCCGCCGATCGCGGCGGTGGGCAGGCCGGACGCGCCGCGAAGTTGCAGCACCGCGATGTCCTGGGTGCGGTCATAGCCGATCACGTCGACGGCGTAGGTCTGCCCGTTGCCGACGTCGAATGCGCTGATGTCGGTGGCACCCGAGATCACGTGGTTGTTGGTGAGCACGACGCCGTTGGGGTCGATCACGATGCCGGTTCCGGCGCCCACCGCGTTGTTGTAGCCGAACTTGGTGTCGATGTTGACCACCTGCGGCCCGACCTGACCCACCATCGCCGACGGATCCAGCGGCGCCTGGGGGCGATCGGTGAACCGATCCAGCGCCAGGTTCGATGGTGACGCCGACGCCGGCGCAAGGCCCACACCGGATCCCCAGCCGAGGCCCAGTCCGACCACGGTCAGCACGCTGACCAACCATGACCACCGGACCGCGCGGCGGTGCGATTTGCTCATCGGTGTCACCCTCCTGCTTTGCGGTAGAGAACAAACTGTCCCGGCCTCAAGCTCTTGGCGGCACATTTGTGTGTATATAACCGTAATGCAGGTAGCTATGCATGGCATGTGTCAGGTTGTGATCGGCCTCGTCGGCACCCGCGCCGTCGTTAACCCCAGGTCCTAGGCTGACCCGGTGGGCGGATTCGACCCCAAAACCGGCTTCGCCGGGTCCCCGGTGGCCCGGCTGGCCACGGTCGGGCCCGGCGGCCAACCGCACGTGGTGCCGGTGGTCTTCGCGGTCGCCACCGATGCCCGGGACGGATCCGACGTGGTGTACACGGCCGTCGATGCGAAACCGAAAACGACAAGGCGGCTGCGCCGCCTGGCCAACATCGACAGCAATCCCCGCGTGAGCCTGCTGGTCGATCACTACGCCGACGACTGGACCCAGCTGTGGTGGGTGCGCGCCGACGGCGTCGCCACGATCCACACCGGTGGGGATGACGCCGACCTCGGATACCAACTGCTGCGCGCGAAATATCCCCAGTACCAATCGGTTTCGCTGGACGGCCCGGTGATCGCGGTGGCGGTGCAGCGTTGGTCGGGCTGGCACTACTGACCGGCGGCTCGGCCGGCTGCGGCGCGTGGGCCACTCGATCTGGCCCGACGGTCTTGTGGTCTACCGAAGTTGGGTGAATGGTAGCTAGTTAGGTGCTAGCGAGGTCAGCAACGGTGCGCCCGGGCAACCTGGAGGAAAGTCATGGCCGACAGGACAACTACTTCCCAAGGCGCGGGGAACGCCCCCACCGCGACCGGTCCGGACGAGATCCGCAACGTGGTGCTGGTGGGCCCGTCGGGCGGCGGCAAAACCACTCTCGTAGAAGCCTTGTTGGTCGCCGCCGGTGTGTTGACCCGAAGCGGCTCGGTTGCCGACGGCAGCACGGTCTGCGATTACGACGACGCCGAGATCCGCCAGCAACGGTCGGTGGGCGTGGCCGTGGCGTCCCTGTCGCATGACGGTGTCAAGGTCAATCTGGTCGACACACCCGGATACGCCGACTTCGTCGGCGAGTTGCGGGCCGGGCTGCGGGCCGCCGACTGCGCGCTGTTTGTGATCGCGGCCAACGAGGGCGTCGACGAGCCCACCAAATCGCTATGGCAGGAATGCAACCAGGTCGGCATGCCCCGCGCCGTGGTGATCACCAAGCTCGACCACACCCGCGCGAATTACGCCGAGGCCTTGGCCGCCGCACAGAATGCGTTCGGCGACAAGGTATTACCGCTCTACCTGCCCACCGACCTGCCCAACTGCAGCGGCCTGATCGGACTGCTGTCGCAGCAGCGCTACGAATACAGCGGCGGCACACGCACCGTGCGGTCACCCAATCCCTCCGACGCCGAGCACATCGAGGAAGCGCGCGGCGCCCTGATCGAAGGAATCATCGAGGAGTCCGAGGACGAGTCGCTGATGGAGCGCTATCTCGGGGGCGAGGCCATCGACGAATCCGTGCTCATCGCGGATCTGGAGCGGGCCGTCGCGCGGGCCTCGTTCTTTCCGGTGATCCCGGTCTGCAGCGGCAGCGGCGTCGGCACCCTGGAATTGCTGGAGGTCGCCACGCGCGGCTTCCCGTCTCCGAGGGAACACCCACTGCCGGAGGTCTTCACGCCGGTCGGTGCGCCGCACGCCACCCTGACGTGTGACGCGGACGGGCCGCTGCTCGCGGAGGTGGTGAAGACGACGTCGGACCCGTACGTGGGCAGGGTCAGCCTGGTCCGGGTGTTCTCCGGCACCATCAGGCCCGACACGACGGTCCATGTGTCGGGCCATTTTGCGTCGTTCTTCGGTGCCAGCAACGGCTCCAATTCTCAGGGCCATGTGCACCCCGACCACGACGAGGACGAGCGCGTCGGGGTGCTGTCCTTCCCGTTGGGCAAGCAGCAGCGCCCGGCGGCGACGGTGGTCGCGGGCGACATCTGCGCGATCGGGAAGCTGAGCCGCGCCGAAACGGGTGACACGCTCTCGGACAAGTCCGAGCCGTTGGTCTTGAAGCCCTGGACCATGCCCGAGCCCCTGTTGCCGGTCGCCATCGCCGCGCACGCCAAAACCGACGAGGACAAGCTGTCGGTGGGGCTGGGGCGGCTGGCCGCCGAGGATCCGACGCTGCGGATCGAGCAGAACTCCGAGACACACCAGATCGTGCTGTGGTGCATGGGCGAATCACACGCCGGGGTGGTGCTCGACGCGCTGGCCAATCGGTACGGGGTCACCGTCGATACCGTGGAACTGCGGGTCCCGCTACGAGAAACGTTCGGCGGCAAGGCGAAAGGCCACGGCCGCCACGTCAAGCAGTCCGGTGGGCACGGCCAGTACGCGGTGTGCGACATCGAGGTGGAGCCGCTGCCGGAGGGTTCGGGTTTCGAGTTCGTCGACAAGGTGGTCGGCGGCGCGGTGCCGCGCCAGTTCATTCCGAGCGTGGAGAAGGGCGTGCGCGCCCAGATGGAGAAGGGCGTGCACGCGGGCTACCCGGTGGTCGACATCCGCGTCACGCTGCTCGACGGCAAAGCGCACAGCGTCGACTCGTCGGACTTCGCTTTCCAGATGGCCGGCGCGCTGGCGCTGCGGGAGGCCGCCGCTGCGACCAAGGTGGCGCTGCTCGAGCCCATCGACGAGATCTCGGTCCTGGTGCCAGACGACTACGTCGGTGCGGTGATGGGTGACCTGTCCAGCCGGCGCGGCCGGGTGCTGGGCTCGGACACCGCGGGCAACGAGCGCACCGTGGTCAAAGCCGAGGTGCCCCAGGTGGAATTGACCCGTTACGCCATCGACCTGCGGTCGCTGGCGCACGGCGCGGCGTCGTTCACCCGGTCGTTCGTCCGCTACGAACCGATGCCGGAGTCCGCGGCCGCCCGGGTGAACGCCGCCGTTTAGGGCGCCTGCGCGTCAGGCTTTGCGACCGAACCGCTCGGCCACCGCCCGGCGGTCCAGCGAACCCTTTGCGGTGTGCGGCAATTCGTCGGCCTGCTGGAACTCGGCCGGCACCTCGAAGGGCGCCAGCCGGTCCCGGCAGAACGCCGCCAGTTCGTCGGGCGTCGGCGCGGCCGACCCGCGGGGGACGATCACCGCGGCCACCGCCTCGCCGTACAGCTTGTCGGGCACCCCGAACACGCCGACCTCGAGCACGCCGGGGTGGCTGGCCAGGACGCCCTCGACGCGCTCCGGCGAAATCTTCTCCCCGCCGCGGTTGATGAGCTCCTTGATCCGGCCGCGGATGACAAGGTCGCCGGCCGGCGACAGAGTGCCCAGGTCACCGGTGTGCAACCACCCCTCGGTGAAGTTGGCGGCGGTGATGGACGGGTCGCCGAGGTAACCGCGCACCACGGTGGGGCCGTGCAGCCAGACCTCGCCGACGGCCTCCGCGGGCAGCGCCTGACCGCCGGGCCCGACGATCCGGATTTCCGGGCCTGTCGACCGGCCCACGAGACCCGGTGTGGCACCGGGGTTTTCGCTATGCCCAGCACCGTCGATGGCGGTCGTCGCCACCTGGTGGGTCGACTCGGTCATCCCGAATGCGCACACCACCGGCGCGGAGAACGTGTCATGCAGCGCCTGGGCAGTCTCGGCGGTCAGCGGCGCGCTGCAACTACGGATGAACCGCAGGGCGGGCGTGCTGCCCGGCTGCTCGGTTCGCGCGCGCTCCAACAGGATTTGATGGATCGTCGGGACGGCGGTGTACCAGGTGGCGCCGACGGCCTCGATGTCCTCCCAGAACGTATGCGCGGAGAACTTTCCGCGCGCCGGCAGCAGCACCGCTCCCCCGGACACCAGCGTGCCCAGCAGCGCGGCGAGCAGCCCGTGCCCGTGGTAGAGCGGCATCACCGCCACCGTCGCGTCCCGCGGACCCAGCCCGTACCCCGCGATGATGGCCGCCACCGACCCGGTGATGTTGTGGTGAGTCCACGGAACCATCTTGGGCACACCGGTGGTTCCGCCGGTGAACATGATCATGGCGTCGTCGTCGCGCAACCCCTGCGGTGTGGCCACCTCGCGACGGGGCGCCGCGGCGGCGTCCAGGCTGACCGCCGGGGCGGTGCCGTCCGGCCCGACCGTCACCGCGATGGGCCACCACGGCGGCGCGGCCGGATCATTGTCGGCGTCACCGGGTTGGTCGACGAGCACCACCCGGGCACCGACCGCCTCGCTGCGGGCCCGCTGGTCGGCCAGGGGCAGAGCCGGATCCAGCGGAACCGCAACGAGATCCGCGCGCGACGCCCCAAGCAACCCGACGACAAACTCGGCGTTGCTGCCGGCGCGCAGCGCGACCCGATCCCCCGGCCGCAGGCCACCGGCCTTCAGTTGGGCGGCCAGATCATCGACCAGCCCGATCAGGTCTCGATAGTTGATGGGTATGCGGTCGGCGGTGACGACCAACGCCCGCGCCTCCGGCGACCGGTGCGCCGCCGCCTCGACCAGGTCCGCCAGGCGGGGGCTCGCGGATTCGGTCAACCCCTCGCCGCTGTCAATCACCTCGGATGTCATCGCCGCACTCCTTCCACTTCGGCTGCCGATGCCAACCCTGCCGCGCGGCCTTCTCGGCCGTCCAATATCGATTCGCTCACGATCGATAACCGCCGGCTATCGAACTGCCCTCACAGCGCTTTGACCTGGCACGATAGACAACGCGAATCGCCGGATAGCGCCTTCGTCTTGGACACGCGGTGTGCGCTGGGGCCACAGTGATGGCTACGGCAGTACCCGCCCCGGCGCACCCACCCGCCGACCGCACGCATCCGAGGAGTCGCCACATGTCCACAGCTTCGGCATCTGGAATCCCGGCGCCGGAACCGACGCGCCTGACCGACGGCTTTCACCTCGTGGTGGACGCGCTGAAGGCCAACGGCGTCGAGACCATCTACGGCATCGTCGGCATCCCGATCACCGACCTCGCCCGCGTCGCGCAGGCGTCCGGAATCCGCTACATCGGTTTCCGCCAGGAAACCTCGGCCGGAAATGCCGCCGCCGCAGCCGGGTTCCTGACCCGCCGGCCCGGGGTGTGCCTCACGACGTCCGGGCCCGGCTTCCTCAACGGCCTGCCCGCGTTGGCGAACGCGACCACGAATTGCTTTCCGATGATTCAGATTTCCGGCTCCAGCAATCGAGCGCTGGTGGATCTGCAGCGCGGCGATTATCAGGACCTCGACCAACTCAACGCCGCGAAGCCGTTCGCCAAGGCCGCTTATCGGATCGGCCGGATCGAGGACATCGGGCGCGGCATCGCGCGCGCCATTCGCACCGCGGTCTCGGGACGGCCCGGCGGCGTCTACCTGGACATCCCCGGCGAGGTGCTGGGCCAGGCCATGGACGCCGGCGCCGCGGCGGACACGATCTGGCGGGTCGTCGACCCCGCGCCCCGCCAGCTGCCGGCGCCCGACGCGATCGACCGTGCGCTGGACGTGCTGACCCAAGCGCGGCGGCCGCTGATCGTGCTCGGCAAAGGCGCGGCGTATGCCCAGGCCGACAACGCGATTCGGAAGTTCGTCGAGACCACCGGCATTCCGTTCCTGCCCATGTCGATGGCCAAAGGCCTACTTCCGGATTCGCACCCGCAGTCGGCCGCGGCAGCCCGCTCACTGGCGATCGCGCGGGCCGACGCCGTCCTGCTGGTCGGCGCCCGGCTGAATTGGCTGCTGGGCCATGGGGATTCGCCACAGTGGAACGCGAACGCCAAATTCGTGCAGGTGGACATCGCCGCTTGCGAGTTCGACAGCAACCAGCGCATCGCCGCGCCGCTGGCCGGCGACATCGGTTCGGTGCTGTCGGCACTGTGTGACGGCGTGGCCGCCCGGCCGATCACCGCGCCACCGGAGTGGGCCGGCGAGCTGGCCGAGCGCAGAGCCCGCAACGACGCCAAGATGCGCGAGCGCCTGGCCGACGATCCGCACCCGATGCGGTTTTACAACGCCTTGGGCGCGATTCGCTCCGTCCTGCAGGACAACCGGGACGTGTATGTCGTCAACGAAGGAGCCAACGCGCTCGATCTGGCCCGCAATGTCATCGACATGGAGCTGCCGCGCCACCGGCTCGACACGGGCACCTGGGGCGTGATGGGCATCGGGATGGGGTATGCGATCGGCGCGGCCGTCGAGACCGGCAAACCGGTGGTCGCGATCGAGGGCGACAGCGCATTCGGCTTCAGCGGCATGGAGATCGAAACCATCTGCCGCTACCGCCTGCCGGTCACCGTCGTCATCCTCAACAACGGCGGCGTCTACCGCGGCGACGAGGCCGCACCCGGCACCGCCGCGCGCGGCTCGGACCCGGCACCGACCGTGTTGAACGCCCGGGCGCACCACGAGCTGCTCGCGGAAGCGTTCGGCGGCAAGGGATATCACGTCACCACCCCGTCGGAGCTGCGCGCCGCGCTGGCCGAAGCGATCGGCGCCGGGGGGCCGTCGATCATCGACTGCGAACTCGACCCGGCGGCGGGGGTGGAGAGCGGACATCTGGCCAACCTGAACCCGGCCAGCGCGGCGACACCGCCTGCGGCGGTCAACGCCGGCGGGTAAGCCCTAACAGCTGCGCGTCGAAGAACTCGT